>JAKAIJ010000243.1 GCA_021814355.1 Acidobacteriota bacterium | reverse complement strand
CATCGGACGAGCGAGCTGACGCAGCCAGGCGCGCGGATGGCCCCGTCCCTCCGGGCGCGGGCGGCTCCCGTCGCATGGCTTTGTTGGCCTCCCTCGGCAGGCGGCAGGCCCACAGCCTGCCTGCGCTCGGCCGCCTCGCCCTGCTCGGGAGGCGCCACGCGCGCGGCCCCGTGGCCATTCGCGGAGAGGCCCCCTCGGTTGCCGCGCCACGGCCCCGTCTGCTATGTTGTCGCTCCTAGACGATGTGCAAGGACATCGCCGGCGTCGCGACGCCTTGCATCCGGAGCCGTGGCGCTGGCAACGCGGCCTACGGGAGTTTTTCAGCAGCCTGCTAGGAGCGTGGACCGGGCATGAGCTTCGACTTCTCCCCCCTCGCCCTGCTGAACCTGGTCTTTTACCTGCTCATCGTCCTCTTCTCGCTCTCGGTCCACGAGAGCGCCCACGCCTGGACGGCCTGGAGGCTCGGCGACCCCACCGCCCGGATGCTCGGACGCGTCACGCTCAACCCCATCAAGCACGTGGACCCGGTGGGGACCCTGCTCCTGCCCGTACTGCTGTCGCTGGCGGGCGGGCCCGTCTTCGGCTGGGCCAAGCCGGTCCCCGTCATCCGGCGCAACTTCAAGCACCTTCGCCGCGACGAGGCCCTCGTGGCCGCCGCCGGCCCCGCGAGCAACCTCATCCTGGCCGCGGCGGTGAGCGTGGCGCTGGTGGCCCTGCGTCTGGTTCTGGGCCCCGCCGTCCTGGAGACCCAGCTGCGCGAGACCCACTCCGCGGTCTGGGCGGTGTTCCAGATGGGGGTGGTGAACCTTCAACTGGCGGCCTTCAACCTGATCCCGGTGCCGCCGCTGGACGGCTCCTGGATCTTCGGGGCGCTCCTGCCCCGCGCGGTGGCCGGCTTCTACGAGCAGGTTCGCGGCCTGGGCCCGCTCCTCCTGGTCCTCGTCTTCATGACCGGCGTCAGCTCCTGGGTGTTGGGTCCCATTCTCAACGTTCTGATCCTCCTCTTCTACGCCCTGCCCCTGGGCCTCTTCGGATGAACCCGGAACCCCTCGCGGCATCGGCGGGCGAATGGGGCGCGACCCCCGGACGGGTGGCCCGGAGTCTGTTCTTCCACTTCACCGTCTGGACCTGCACCGTCCTTCTGGGGACGCTCTGCATCTTCGGCTCGATTTTCTTTCCGAAGCGGGCGGTCGTCCAGCTCGGGGCGCTCTGGTCCTGGCTGATCCTGAAGGCGGCGGGGGTGCGGCTGGAGGTGAGGGGGCTCGAGCACCTCTCGCGCGGCTGCGAGGTGCTGGCGGGCAACCACGCCAGCAACTTCGACATCTACGCGCTGCTCCTGGCCCTGCGCCCCTGGTACTTCCGCTTCGTGGTGAAGAAGGAGCTGCGCTACATCCCGGTCTTCGGCTGGGCCCTCTGGGCGTCGGGCTTTCCCTTCGTGGACCGGGGCTCCAGCCCCAAGGCTCTCAAGGTGATGGAAAAGCTCCGGGCGCGCATGCGGCGGACCGCCATGAAGGTCGTCCTCTTCCCCGAGGGGACCCGGAACCGCGACCTGGGGCTGCGACGCTTCAAGAAGGGGGCCGTGGTCCTCGCCCTGGACCTCGGCGTCCCCCTCGTCCCCTTCGTCGTCAACGGGGCCCGGCGCGTCCAGGCGCGCCACAAGTTCCTGGTGCGGCCCGGGACGGTGCGGCTTACCTTCCTGGAGCCCATTCCCACGGAGGGGCTCACCTACCAAGCCCGCGAGAAGCTCCTCTCCACCCTCCGCGAGCGGATCTACGAACGGCTGGACGACGACGAGAAGTGAGGCGGCGATGATTCTCTACCTGGACCCCTTCATGGGAGTCGCCGGAGACATGACCGTCTCGGCTCTGGTGGATCTGGGGGCGGACCCAGGGGCGGTGAACGACGCCCTGCGGTCCCTGGGGCTGGAGGGGCTCGCCTTCGCCTTTGCGGAGGTCCGCCGCCAGGGCGTGAGAGCCACGTACGGCACGGTCGCCTATCCCGAGAAGGCCTCCCCCCGCGGCCTCGGCGACATCCTCTCGCTCCTGGACCGTGCGCCCCTGCAGCCCATCGTGCGGGAGAGGGCCTCGGAGGTCTTCTCCCGGCTGGGCCGGGCGGAGGCCGCGGTCCACGGCTGCCCGGTGGAGGAGGTCCACTTCCACGAAGTCGGGGCGGCGGACGCCCTCGCGGACGTGGTGGGCGCCTGCGCGGCGTGGCACGCGCTGGGCGCGCCGCCGGTGGAGTGCGGCCCCCTGAACCTGGGTTCCGGTTTCACGGTGATGGAGCACGGCACCTTTCCGGTCCCGCCCCCCGCCGTCGTCGAGCTGGTGAAGGGCTTTCCCACCTTCGCCTTCGGCGAGCCCATCGAAAGGACCACGCCCACGGGGGCGGCTCTCGCGACGACGTTCTCGCGCCGGTTCGGAAGCCTGCCCCGGGGTCGCATCCAGCGGGTCGGCCATGGCGCGGGCACTCGGGAGACCGGCGGAGCTCCGAACGTCCTGCGGGCCCTCCTGGTGGCCGAGGAGCCGGCCGAAGGCGCGGTAATGGTCCTGGAGGCCCACCTGGACGACATAAATCCACAATATCTTGCGGGGGCCCTGGACCGCCTACGAGAGATGGGGGCCCTGGACGTGACCACCACCTCGGTTCATGGGAAAAAGGGCCGCTCCGGGTGGATCGTGACCGTTCTATGCAACGTCGGCGAGGAGAAGCTATATGCGGAGGCGCTACTTGCGCGAACCACCACCATCGGCGTCCGGTGGTCGCGCTGGGAGCGGTCCGAGCTCCCCCGCGAGGTGGTCGTCCTGGAAACCCCTTACGGTCCTGTGCGGGCCAAGAAGGTAACCCTCCCGGACGGCCAGACAAGGCACCAACCCGAATGGGATGACATTAAACTACTATCTGATAAAAATAATATCAATTACTTACAATTACTTGATTTTATAAATAAGATAAAATAACGTGACCACGGACGCCCGGCGGTGGGAGGTTGCAAGAGCTGGCGCCTGGAGATCCGTGGTCTTCGACTGGAAACGGGACACCAAAATCTCTGTGCCTACCACCGCAGGGAGGTTTGCTTTGCAACACCACCGCCTGTAGGATAATTCTGCCTGGAATCACAGTATGTTGATAGAGGCGGATTGAGCGACTTGTTGTAGAAATCGTTGAAAAGCAAAGTGTTACGGCAGATTCTCGCGTACGGGCTCAACAAACGCAACCACGTGGCTTGACTTGATGGGAGCACTACACGTCAAGCCCAAGTTTTGTTAGCGTTTTTAGTATGTTTGGACGCCCAATCATTTTGAGCATCCCGCGGCAGCTGTTCTACGCTATAGGGGGCGCTTTTTCGCAGAGATGGCCCCGGATGTCGTCGGGCACCGCGAGGCCGAGCGCCTGCGCCAGTAGGCTCAAGGGGTGCAGGACGGGCTGTGTGAGCTGGGCTTCGTCCTGGGTCTTGCAGGAGCCGCAGGGGGTCACCACGAGGTCGGGCGCGGCGCGGCGGATGCGGGCCGCGAGGGGCGCCGCGATGGCGTCCGAAAGCTCGGCCCGGCGGGCCTCCGCGCCGAAGGAGCCCGCGAGGCCGCAGCACTCCTCGGTCACGTCCGCCACCTCCAGCCCCGGAATCCGCCGAAGGAGAGCGACCTCGTCCCCATGGCTCGCGAGCACCTCGCCGTGGCAGGGGGTCTGGTAGACCACCCGCCTGGCGACGGCGCGAAGCTCGGGGGACCGCGCCTCGACGATCTCCCGCAGGAAGGTGAAGAGCGGCTTGCACGCCGCCGCCAGCTCGTCGGCCTCGGGGCCCGGGAAGAAGCGGGGCTGCTCCCTCGCCAGGGCCAGCAGGCACGAGGGGGCGGAGGCTACCACCGTGTATCCCCGCCGGACCCAGGGGAGCAGGCTCGCGCGGGTGAAGGCCGCGTCCTCGGCCACGGC
>JAKAIJ010000242.1 GCA_021814355.1 Acidobacteriota bacterium | reverse complement strand
CCAGCGCCACGGCTCCGGATGCAAGGCGTCGCGACGCCGGCGATGTCCTTGCACATCGTCTAGGAGTGACAACATAGCAGACGGGGCCGTGCCGCGGCAACCCATT
Organism: Acidobacteriota bacterium; assembly: GCA_021814355.1. Classification (GTDB taxonomy): domain Bacteria; phylum Acidobacteriota; class UBA4820; order UBA4820; family DSQY01; genus JAEMPZ01. Next base: position 3,823 of record JAKAIJ010000242.1, on the reverse strand, counting down.
CGGGCGCAAGGGATTGGGGGCCATCTGCGTTGTTGCGGCTCGTTGACGATGGAGCACCGCATCGCCCTCCTCGCCGCGCCTACCATCTGGCCCCCAAGCCTCTTGCGCGCGGCCCATGCGAGTTTCTCAGCCGCCTGTTAGCTTTGCCTTCCCAGGCTGTCAAGAAATCCCGGGGGCCCAAGGGGCGGGATCCGAATCGTCGGACATGCCCCGCGATTCGGGAAAAGAGACCCGGGTCCCTCCCGCTCTCCGAACACCTCCCTCCCCGCGAAAACCGACCCGCTCCTCGAAGAGACGGTTGCTTCAACCGCGGGATTCGGGCGTGGACCCCGCTTCCCAGGATGGGATTGCCCGGAGGGGCGCAGGGGCCGTAGAATTCTCCGGGGGAGCGCCCGGTGGCCAAACCCGCCGTCCTGACCGATCTTGAGGTGGTGGAGCGCGTCCTGGGCGGCGACCGGGACGCCTTCGCCCTGCTCGTCGAGCGATACCAGAAGGGGCTGGCCAACTACATCTTCCACATGGTCCGCCACTACGAGGAGGCCCTGGAGCTCACCCAGGAGGTCTTCCTCAAGACCTACTCCAGCCTCGGCAAGTACGACCGGCAGTACAAGTTCTCCACCTGGATCTACAAGATCGCCAGCAACCACACCATTGACCACATGCGGCGGCAGCAGCTGGCGACGACCCCCATCGAGGTCCCTCGGGAGGACGGATCGGACCCCCGGGAGCTGCCCCTGGAGAGCCCCACCCTCAACCCCCAGGACTCGCTCACCATGAAGGACCTCCTGGGGCAGATCCGGGAGGCCGTGGAGGAGCTGCCGCCCGCCTACCGGGAGCTGATCATCCTGCGCCATTTCAACTTCCGGTCCTACGAGGAGATGGCCAAGATCACGGGACTGCCGCTGGGCACGGTCAAGAACCGGATCTTCCGGGCCCGCCAGCTGCTCATGGAGAGGCTAAAGAACGCACGGTAACTTTCGCGGCCTCAGGCCGTAACGAACCTTTGTAGCCATGGACCCGCGAGGGAAGCGATGCGCTGTCGCAAGATTCTGGAACTGCTGCCGAAGTTCATCGAGAACGACTTTTCGACCGAGGAGGCCGCCTCGGTCTGGGCGCACCTGGGCGAATGCGACGCCTGCCGCGGCGAGTACGAATCCATGACCCGCCTGGTGGAGACCCTGGAAAACCTGCCCCCCATGGCCGTCCCCGCCTCCTTCAAGGAGGCGGTCATGCGCGCCCTGCCGCCCAAGAAGCCCGCCGGAGGAGGCGGGGCTTGAGCGGGACCGGCGAAGATCGGAAGGACCTAGCCCGGAACCGCCAGGCTTTCCACCTCTACCACATCCTCGACCGCTTCGAGGCCGGCATCGCTCTCACGGGCGCCGAGGTGAAATCCATCCGCGCGGGGCAGGTCCAGCTCCGGGACGCCTTCGCCCAGGTCCTGGCGGGCGAGCTCTGGCTCCTCCACTGCCACGTCACGCCCTATGCCCAGCACACCCACCTGGGCCTTACGCCCCTCGACCCTCTCCGCAGGCGCAAGCTCCTGCTCCACCGGGAGGAGATCGAGAAGCTGGGAGGCAAGGTCCAGGAGAAGGGTCTCACCCTCGTGCCCCTCCGGCTCTACCTGAAGAACGGGAAGGTGAAGGTGGAGCTGGGGCTGGCCAAGGGGAAGAACGTGGTGGACAAGCGCGACGCACTGAGGGAACGGGATCTGGACCGGGAGGCCCGGCGGGAGCAGCGGGAGCGATGAGCAACCCCGGCCTTCCTCCTGCGGGTGCGGCCTACGAGGTTCCCTTCGGGAAGACCGCGCTCGGCGCGGCGTGCGCTCCGCCCTCTAAATCCCACACCCACCGGGCGCTGTTCTGTGCGGCGCTCGCCCCCGGCCGCTCCCTCGTCTCCAACCCCCTCGATAGCGACGACACCCGCGCCACCCGGCGGTGCCTGGAGGCCCTCGGGGCCCGGATCGCCGCCGGGCCGGAAGGCTGGACCGTCTTGGGCACGGGGGGCGCCCTCGCCGAGCCCGGGCAGCCCCTGGACTGCGGCTCCTCGGGCACCACGCTCCGGTTCTTGGCCGCGCTTTGCGCCGCCGTTCCGGGGACCCGCGGGCTGTCGGGCTCCGAGCAACTCCGGCGCCGCCCCATGGGAGAGATGGCCGCAGCGCTGACGGCGCTGGGCGCCGTCGTCCTCTGGAAGGAGCGCGAGGGGTTCGCGCCGGCCGAAGTGCGCGGAAAAAGGTGGAGAGGCGGCCTGGCGGAGGTCCCCTCGTCGGCCTCGAGCCAGTTCCTCTCGGGCCTGCTGCTGGCGGCGCCCCTGGCGGCGGGGCCGTGCGAGTTCTCCGCCCCCGGCCTCGTCTCCGCCCCGTACGCCGCCATGACCGCCGCGGTCATGGCGCGGTTCGGCGCGGTCGTCTCGCGCCCGGGCGAGGCGCTCTGGCGGGTCCGGCCCTCGGCCTACGCCGCCGCGAAGGAGACGGTGGAGCCGGACGCCTCGGCGGCGGCGTTCCTCCTCGGGGCCGCCGCGGTCACGGGCGGAGAGGTGACGATCCCCGGCCTGTCGCGCGAGATGCTCCAGGGGGACGCGGCCCTCCTCCGCCACCTGGAGGCCTTCGGCGTGAGGGTGGCCTGCGGCCCTCGGGGGGCCACCGCCTCCGGGACCCCGACGCGCGGGACCGACCTGGACCTGCGGGACTGCCCGGACCTGGCCCCGCCGCTTGCGGCGGTGGCCTTCGCCGCGCCGGGACCCTCCCGGTTCCGGGGTGTCTCCCACCTGCGCCACAAGGAGAGCGACCGGCTCGCGGTCCTCGCCCGAGGCATCGCGGCCCTCGGCGGGAGCGCGGAGGCGGCGGAGGACGTCCTCGCCGTCCGTCCTCCCCGGCATCCCCGCGGCGCGGAGCTCGACCCCCGGGGCGACCACCGGATGGCCATGGCCTTCACCCTCATGGGACTCCGGGCCCGTGGCACCCGGATACTCGACCCCGGGTGCATTTCCAAGTCGTTCCCCGGATTCTTCACGGCCCTCGAGCGCCTGCTCCTCTGATACCAAGTTGCGACCTATCGTGAATGTCTCGCCTTCCGGAGCTTCGCTTCGAAAGGCGGCGTCCCGCGCGGGTCCGAGCGATCGGATGCGCGATAAGACGCGAGGGCACGCAGCGCCGAATCCTCGCAGCTGAGCGAAGGACGCCTGGGCCGGCGCCGCCCCCGCAGCGGGCGGCACCCGGACCAGGGCGGGAAGGGCCGCCCCGCGAAGAACGCGGCGGCCGAGTTGTACCGGGACGTACGTCGAGCGCCCCGCGCCGTTCGTCTTCTGTTGCGGTTTTGCAAAGGAGAGGCCGGCTGGAATCCTCGCGGAGTGGACCCTTGAAAAGAACCTGCCTCCGGGGATACCCTGGAGACATCGCCGGAGAGTTCCGGAGCGGAGCACCCCGTGGCCGAGAACCGCACCAAGAAGGGTCCCTCCTCCCCCCGCCGCGGTGCCGCGGCGGGGAAGGCCGCGCCCGCGGGGGAACCCCCGAAGGCCGCCTTCCCCTTCCGCTGCGCCGCCGTGGACGTGGGCTCCAACGCCATCCGGCTGATGGCCGTGGAGTTCACGGCGCCGGGCGGCTTCGCCCCCCTGTTCCAGGAGCGCATTCCGATCCGGCTGGGCCACGAGGTCTTCCTGACGGGCAAGCTCTCCCGGGAGGCCATGGACGGCGCCGTCCAGGCGCTAAAGGCCTTTTCCAGGACGGTGGAGGGCCTGAAGGCCACCCACGTGCGCGCGGTCACCACCAGTGCGGTGGGCAAGGGACAGCAGGTCCCCGCGCGCGCGGAGCTGTCGAGGGTGTGGTCGG
>JAKAIJ010000241.1 GCA_021814355.1 Acidobacteriota bacterium | reverse complement strand
CCTTCGAATCTCCCCCCAAACTGCGTCGTTGCTGGATTCTTTCGATGAAGCCCTTTGGCGGAGAGGGGGGGATTCGAACCCCCGGTCGAGGTTTAGAGCCCCGACAACTGCTTAGCAGGCAGTCCTGTTCGGCCACTCCAGCACCTCTCCGCGCTTGGGTGGGCCGGGGGCATTGTAGGATGGGGAGTCTGCGGAGTCAACGCCGGCAGGGGGCCTTCGCGCCGCTGACGCGCCGCTGCTGCGGTGGTCCGCGCGGGCGGCGCGGAGCCGAAGGGGTTCCGGAGGAGCGTGCGGCTCAGCGGGGCGAGGAGGCCGCGGGGGAGTCGCTTTGCTGGATCCGGGCCTGTAGCGCGAGGGTCACGGCCTCCTCGAGAACCTGGGCGATCCCGTGGTCGAGGAGCGAGCCGTCCACGAGGAGGGTGGGGGTGGCCCGGAGGCCGAGGTCGGCGGCGCGGCGCATGTCCTGCAGGACGGCGCGCCGCCCGCGGCCCTCGGCCAGGCAGCCCCGCAGGGACTCCGGGGAAAGATCCAGCTCCCGAAGCACGGGCCGGAGCCTCTCGTCCAGGCTCTTCGCGGTGAGGTCCCTCTGCATGGAGAAGACGGCTCCCGCGAGGCGCCAGTACGCGCCGGGCAGAAGCAGCTCGGCGCAGCGGGCGCGCTCGGCGGCGGCGAGGGTCCAATCGTGGGCCTTCCACTGGGGAAGGTCCACGTGGACGAGGCGGATCTGCCCCGGATGGCGGGCCAGCGTGGCATCGAGGACCGGCTGAAGCTCGGCGCAGCTGGGGCACTGGAGGTCGGTGAGCTCCACCAGGGTGAGGAGCGCCCCCTCGGGACCGCGGGAGGGGTGGTTCTCCAGCGCGAGCCGACGCATGCGCTCCCGGCGGGGATCGGCGGCCAGCGGGAAGAAGGTCCCGAAGAGGACCCAGCGCCCGTCACGGGAGAGGGCGCACTCCGACTCCAAGGGACCCCAGGGGCTCGGCTGGGTGAGCGTCCCCGGATAGGCCCCGCCGGGGCCGGGCTGCCCACTCCAGCGAACGGCCAGGGACGCGCCGGCCTTCTGGGAGAGGTGCCGGGAGAGCGCCTCCCGCGCACCCGGGTCCGCCGGGTCCACCGGGGAGCTCCCGAGGGAGAGGGCATGGCCGGTGAAAACCGAGCCGAGGTCCTCGCTGACCAGGACGGCGGAGGCCTCCTCGAAATCGGGAGCCGCCGCGGTGAGACGGTAGACCACCAGAGAAAAGCCGGGGGGACAAGCTCCCGCGCCCGGTTGGAAGGTGATTTTTCTCCCCGGGGCCAGCCGGCAGAAGCGATCGAGGAAGGGGCGCAGGCCCGGTGGCTCGGCCCAGACCGGCACGGGTGAAGGGCCCGGGCGGGGAGGACGGCCGGCGAGGGGAACCACCGCCAGCGCGGCAAGGAGCGCGCACCGCGCGACGCTTGCGCCCGGCCGCGGCCTCACCTTGCACCTTTCGGAGGGGCCGGGCGCGCAAAGTCGCAAAGGAAAGCCCCCCTTTTCCTAAAAAGGAGTCTTTCTTGGAGTACTTGGCGTCTTGGCGCGAGGCGTTTTTTCCCTCTCGCGGGAAGAGGGATATCTCGCGCCGGAAGCGTCGTTCCCGCCATCGCCGGCTCCGCCTCGCGCCCGCTCCTCAAGGCGCTGGTTTGACTTTAGGCTCCGGCGCCTTCTGCGGCGGGTCGCCCGCTCCGGGGGGCGGGGTCATGGAGGCGGCAGGCTCCTCGGGCATGGGGGCCGCGTTGAGCCGCTCCACCAGCAGGTCGCTGGCGTCGGTGGCGTCGCCGGCCCAGACTACCTCGCTGCCGTTCCGGGCGAGGACCATGTCCCAGCTCCTCTCCTTGGCCAGGGCGGCCAGGATAGGGATCAGAAACTCCCTCATCTGCTTCGCCAGCGCGTCGCGCTGCTGGTTGTAGGCCTGCTGGGCCTGCTGCTGGACGACGTTGAGCTGTTGCTCCATGGCGCCGATCTCGGCCTCCTCCTTGGAGCGCTGGTCGGGGGTCATGGAGGCGGCCCCCGACTGGAAAGCGGCCTTGCGCTTGCGGAAGGCCTCCACCATCGGCTCGACCTGGCGACGAATAGACTCGTCGAGGCCCTGCAGCCGGGCCTGCAGCTTCTGGGCGTACCGGGAGCCCGCCATGATCTTGTTGTAGTCCACCGTCACGATGGCGAGGGCCGGCCTCGGGCCCGCCGCGGCCGGGGACGGCGCGGGCGAGGGCGTCGCGGCCGCCAGGGGAAGCGCGAGGGCGAGGGCGAAGACGAGGGGCGAGGTGCGGGCCATGGAATTCTCCTCCGCGGGTGCCGGACCGTTACGGCCGGCGGGCGTAGTGTGGGGTCTGCGCCGCGGCGTGTCAAGGCGCTCGCGGCGCGGAAGGGCCAGTAGGGAGCCCGCGGCGGGCTCGGGCGCGCAGCCCCGCGCCCCGGTCAGGGCCGGCCGCCGGCCACCATCTCGTCCGCGAGGGCTCCGGCGCCGTAGATCTTGCGCAGCGCCTCGAGGATCCCCCGGATGTCCACGGCCACGCACCTCGCGTCGGTCTCGTCGTAGACGAAGGTGTTGGCGTGGCTGGTGGCATTGCCGTCGAAGACTAGGCCCACCAGCTCGCCCGTCCGGTTCACCACCGGGCTGCCCGAGTTGCCCCCGGTGATGTCGGCGGTGCAGACGAAGTCGAGGGGGGTCGCGAGCTCGAGGTCCCCGCGGTGGGCGGCGGTCTTGGGGGGCAGGGCGAAGTCGCCCTTCTGCCCGAAGGAGTAGGCGCGGTCGTAGAGGCCGTAAAAGGTGGTGAAGGCGGGCACGCGCGTCGTGGCGAAGGGGTAGCCCGAGATCGCCCCGAAAGCGAGCCTCAGGGTTCGGGTGGCGTCGGGGTAGGCGTCGCCGCCGTAGACGGCGAAACCCGCCTTGGCCACGCGGGTCAGGGCCTCCTCCTCCACCGCCTCCACCTTCTCCCGGAAGAGCCGCTCGGTCTCCCGCATCGTGGGGTCCGCGCGCCGGGCCAGCTCGATCAGCGGGTCGGCGCTCCTAAGAACGCCCCTCCCGCGGTTTTTCAGCAGCGCCGCGCGCACCGCGGCGTCGGCGAGCCTGCTGCCCGCCAGGACCTTCTTGGCGAAGGCCTCGGGGCTTTCGCCACCGAGCACGACGCGGACGTAGGGGTCGCCGGGGCCGAGCCCCTGGACCATCTTGGCGAGCTCGAAGGCGAGCATCGCCTCGTCCAGGTCCCGGAAGTAGGGCGCGGGGGCCTGGAGGCGGCGCAGCAGGTCGGGGAGCTGGGCTTCGTGGAACCCCTCCAGCCGGTCGGCGTCGGGCTTGGCCGCCTCGGTGGCGTACCGCACGAGTTGGACCGCCACGCCCGCCAGGCCGCGCTCGCCCAGGCTCGTCTTGCAGAGCCGGTCCTTCTCGTGCTCCCGGGCCCAGGCCAGGGAGGCCGCCACCTCGTCCCAGGCTCCGGCGTACGGCGCCAGCGCGGGGTCCTTGGCCACGGCGTCGCGCAGGGCCTTCTCCCGGGCGAGCTTGGTCGCCATGAGCGCGGGGTCCTGAAGGCCGCGGTACTCGCCCTCGCCCGCCTTGAGCGAGTTCTCGACGAAGTAGAGATAGGTGCGGGCCCGCCGGGCCTCCTCGGGGCCGCGGGCGCTGTAGACGCCCAGGAGAGCCCGGACCTCCCTCGCCCGCGCCAGGCGAGCGGGAAAGGTGACGTCCCGGTAGTACTCCAGCATGGCGTAGGTCTTGAGCCGGTCGGTGCGCCCCGGGTGCCCCGAAACGAAGACGAGGTCGCCCTCGGAGGCTCCCGCCGGGTTCACACGGAAAAAGTGCTCCACGCGGGCGGGCTTGCCGTTTTCGTAGGCCCGTAGGAGGGCCATGTCGAGGTCGTAGCGGGGGTAGGTGAAGTTGTCGTCGTCGCCGCCGAAGAAGGCCGCGGCCATCTCGGGGATAAAGGCGAGCCGA
>JAKAIJ010000240.1 GCA_021814355.1 Acidobacteriota bacterium | reverse complement strand
TTGCATCGCATCCCCGGGGGCGGGCGTCGCGCCAGAGATCCTCCGGGGGCCGGAGCCCCTACCCGATCCGCGCGGAACGCCGCCTTCCGAAGCGAAGCTCCGGAAGGCGAACCATTCACGATGGATCGGATCGCAACTTGGTATGAGAGAGCCGGGTCTCTGGATATCTTGATTTTCAGATTTCCTAGAGCTTCTGCCCGCACCTGGGGCAGAAGGCGGCTTCGGAGTCCTTGGATTCGGCGCCGCACTTGGCGCAGAACTTCGCCCCCCCGGCGCCCGTCTCCTTCGGCGGCTCCTCCGCCATCCCCTCCTTCATCTCCGTCTTGAAATTCTTAATGGTCTTGCCGAAGGCGGAGCCAAGCTGGGGCAGCTTGGCGGCCCCGAAGAGCAGGAGCACGACGAAGAGGATGATCAGCAGCTCGGGGGTGCCGAGGGTGCCGAAGAGGGCCAGGGCGGGCGTCGCGTGCATGGAAACTCCTTATCGGACCACGATCCTGCGGTGCCTCAGCTTGCCCACCCGCAGGACGTAGTTCCCGGGACGGCCGGCGTCGAAGGCGGCGGCGGGGTCGGTCACCTTGACGCCGTCCAGCGTCACGCCCCCCTGCTGCAGGAGGCGCCGGGCCTCGCTCGCGGAGGAGGCCATCCCCAGCTGGGCGATCCATTTGTAATACGGGAGCGGAGCCGGCTGCAAGGGCACCACGGTCTCGGGCATCTCCTCGGGCGTCTCGCGGCGGCTGAAGACCTTCTCGAACCCGGCCCGGGCCTCCGCCGCGGCCTTCTCGCCGTGGTAGTAGGCCACGAGGGTCTGGCCCAGCTCCTTCTTGAGGGCCATGGGGTGCTTCGCGCCGGAGGCCGCGTCGGCCCTCAGGGCCTCCACCTGGGCGGGGGAGAGGTCCGTGCAGAGCAGCCAGTAGCGCCACATCATCTCGTCCGAGATGCTCATCACCTTGCCGAAGATCTCCTTGGGCTCCTCGTGGATCCCGATGTAGTTGCCGAGGGACTTGGACATCTTCTCGACGCCGTCGGTGCCCTCCAGCAGCGGCATGGTGAGGACCACCTGTTCCTCGAGACCGTACTCGCGCAGCATGTCGCGGCCCACCAGGAGGTTGAAGAACTGGTCCGAACCGCCGAGCTCCACGTCGGCCTTGAGGGCGACCGAGTCGTAGGCCTGGGCGAGGGGGTAGAGGAACTCGTGGATGTGGATGGGCTGGCCCGCCCGGTAGCGTTTCTCGAAGTCGTCGCGCTCGAGCATCCGCGCCACGGTGTACTTCCCGGCGAGCCGGATGAAGCCCTCGGCGCCCAGCGGCGAGAGCCACTCGGAGTTGAACCGCACCTCGGTCCGGTGCGGGTCGAGGATCTTGAACACCTGCCGCTTGTAGGTCTCCGCGTTCTGGAGGACCTCCTCGCGGCTGAGCTGGGGACGCGCGGTCTTCTTTCCGGTGGGGTCCCCGATCATCCCGGTGAAGTCCCCGATGACGAAGACGACGCGGTGGCCCAGATCCTGGAAGTGCTTCATCTTTCGGAGGACCACCGTGTGGCCGAGGTGGAGGTCCGGGGCGGAAGGGTCGAACCCGGCCTTGACGACCAGCGGCGCGCCGGTTCGCGCGGAGCGCTCGAGTTTTTTCAGAAGGAGCGCCTCGTCCACGAGGTTGACGGCGCCCTTGGCGAGGTAGGCGAGGGCTTCCGCGGGGGTGAGGCTCATCCGTTCTCTCCCATGTCCATAAGACCGCGGAGGAGGGGAAGGTACTCCTGCGGGGAGAGCAGGAGCTCCGCGCGGCCGCCCGCCACCCGCACCTTGCCCTCGCACAGGAGCTTCAGCGCGGCCGGGTAGAGCTTGTGCTCGCAGCGCAGGATGCGCGCCGAAATGGTCTCCTCGGTGTCGCCCGGAAGGACGGGGACGGCGGCCTGGAGGACGATGGGGCCGTGGTCGCACTCCTCGTCCACCAGGTGCACGGTGCAGCCCGAGAAGCGGACGCCTCGGTCGAGGGCCCTTTTCTGCGCGTGGAGGCCCGGGAAGGCCGGCAGCAGGGCCGGGTGGATGTTGAGCAGGCGGTTCTCGAAGGCGCGGACGAAGGCGGGGGAGAGGAGCCGCATGTACCCGGCCAGGCAAAGGATCTCCACCCCGGCGGCGCTCAGGGCCTCCAGCAGCTTGGCGTCGTGCTCCTCCCGGGAGGCGGAGGCCCTGTGGTCCACCACCGCGGTGGGAACCCCGCGGGAGGCCGCCGCCTGGAGACCGGCGGCGAGGGGAACGTTGGAGACCACGAGGGCGCACCGCGCGGGCACCTCTCCGCGCGCCATGGCGTCCAGGAGGGCCGCCATGTTGGAGCCGCGTCCCGAGATGAGGATGCCGACCTTCGTCACCAGAAGCTCCCTCCGCAGGGGCTCATGGTAACACAGACGGGCCGGTGGCCGGCCGCTCAGCGCCCCCCGGGGTCGAACCGCCGCAGAACGCGCTCTCCCAGGGCGACCACGAGGGAGCGCGGGAGGAGCCGCTCGGAGACCACCTGGAGCTTATTCGCGACTCCCGGGACGACGACGGGCCTGCGGCCCAGGGCGCGCAGGCCGTCGCGGACCACGGCCGCGGCGTCGGCTCCGGCGTGGGGGGTTCCCCCAGCGGCGGCCTGGAACTCCGTGGCCGTCGCGCCCGGGCAGAGGGTGACGACGTCCACCCCCGTGCCCTTCATCTCCTGCGCCAGGGCCTCGCCGAGCAGGAGGTCGAACCCCTTGGTGGCGCCGTAAAGCGCCATGTGCGGGGTGCCCTGGAAGGCCGCAGTGGAGGCCACGATCACCATTCCGCCGCGTCCGCGGGCCGCGAACCGTCCCGCGAACCGGTGGGCCAGGAGCGCCACCGCCTCGCAGTTGAGCCGCACCATGGCGGCGAAGCGGGTCCGGTCCTGGCGCAGAAAGCGGCCGTAGTACCCCGAGCCCGCGTTGTTGACGAGAAGCCCCACCTCGAGCGCCGACGTGGCCTCGTCGAGGGCGGCGTCGGCCCCCTCCGAGGCGAGGTCTAGGGCCACGACGCGGCACTGGGCGCCGTGGAGTCTCGAAAGGTCGGCGGCCAGCGCCTCAAGCCGTCCGGCCCTGCGGGCCACCAGAACCAGCTTGAACCCCAGCGGGGCGAGCTGACGGGCGAACTGTTCCCCCAACCCGGCCGAAGCCCCCGTGACGACGGCCCAGGGGCCGTGCTTCTCCAGCGAGACCATGCCTGTCCTCCGCGTTACCGCTCCCGCGGCTTGAAGTAGAGGGCGTTCTGCCGGTAGTCGAAGAGGATCTGGAACCGGTCCAGGATGTTGCGCCCCACGATGGCGGCGCAGGGAATCCCGTACTGGAGCCCGATGGGAGTCACCTGGACGGTGGTAAGGCGGGTGCACTCCCGCCCGAAGCAGAACTTCACGTCCCGGGTCAGCGCGAAGGAGAAGGTCCCCGACAGCCCGGAGCGATAAGGGATCATGAACTGCGGAACCGTGGACTGGACCGCGAGCACCGGCGACAGCCCCTGGGCGATGAGGGTGGAGAAGGAACCCGTGTCGGCGAGACCAAGGAGTCCGTCGCGCCCCTGGATCTTCACCTGCATGAAGGGACATCCCTTGGGCCAGAGGGACTTTACCGGAAAGGCATTGTACCCGAGCGCCTCGGCGGCCGGGGTACCCGAGGGGAAGAGGGTGAGGGAGGGGGCCGCCGGGTCGTAGACCACGGCGTGGCGGCGGAGGAGCGAGAGGGGGATGATGCCCGGGGTGACGCTCCAGAAGTCCGACTTCCGGCTCACCAGTACCGCAGGAACGTTCCGGAACGCGACCGGTCCGACCTTCAGCTCGGGAACCAGCACCCACTGGCTTTCCTGGACGCCCTCCCGCCCCATCCCGCCGTAGTGGGCCGTGGCTATAGGCTTGAGGCCGAGGCGGTCCGCCAGGAGCGGACTGAGGAAGACCAGAGGACTTCCGGAGTCGAGCATCATCCACTCGGGCCTTGCGCCGCCGATGGAGACGGGGACCGAGAGGACGG
>JAKAIJ010000022.1 GCA_021814355.1 Acidobacteriota bacterium | reverse complement strand
ACCATCGGACGAACGAGCTGACGCAGCCAGGCGCGCGGATGGCCCCGTCCCTCCGGGCGCGGGCGGCTCCCGTCGCATGGCTTTGTTGGCCTCCCTCGACAGGCGGCAAGCCCAGAGCCTGCCTTCGGTCGGCCGCCTCGCCCTGCTCGGGAGGCGCCGCGCGCGCGGCCGCGCCCTATTTCCGGATAGGCCCTAAAAAAGCTTGAACCGTTTCCGGTTGCGCTGGTCCTCTTCCAGAGCCACCACGCGGTCGGTGAGCCCCTGCACCGCCTTGTGGAACCGCGCGTTTTCCTGAACGAGGGTTTCGAAGACCTCCAACAGGAGGTCCAGGTCCTTCCTCAGGAGCACCGGATCGCGGTCCGAAACTAAAGCGGCCTTCACCTCCTTGAGAGACCGGCCCTGTCCGTGAATAAGGGCGTGGATGTACTTCAGCTTTTCTACGTCCTCCCCGCGGAAGCGGCGGTGGCCTCCGGCGGTCTTGAGCACTTCGAGATAGCTCCCGAACTCCTTTTCGTAAAACCGGATGGTGCTGACGGGGATGTTCACCCGTTCGGAGACCTCCCCGATACTCAGGGTTGCTTCGCGACTTTTGGGGGCATCCGCCATGACAACCTCACTCGAGCTTTTCGGCCACCCTCATCATAATACGGGACTTTTTCCGCTTCAAGTGTGCCCCGCTCCCTATATGACCCTTTTCGTTTCTGGAACACTTTGCCTCTTGGTTCCTGTTTCAGGGCCTGCCCTTGGACCGGTTCCGTCGCGGAGCCGGGAAGTCGCGCCCCTCGGTCTAACGGGACGGTGGATTTTATTGCAGATTTTGAAGCAGAGGCTGTAGGGCGTCGCGCTTCGGCCCGGTTTTTTCCAGGAGGGCGGAGAATCTCCTACGGCTTCGAGCCTCTTCGGCGGCCCAAATCCGGTCTGCCCGGCGAACTCCCTTTTCCCCTTGTCTTGGACGGGTGCGCGCACCTATATTTGGGGTGCGGAAGGCACCCACGGAGGTGGCAAATGCGCCCCAGAATGTGGTTTCTCACTGCCCTGCTTTCGGTCTCTCTCCTCTTTGCCGCGGCGGGGGACCCCAACAAGGTTTCCGACACGGGCTTCCTCGCCGCGAGCGGGGAGGTGACCGTGATCGTGGATACGGACGCGGCGCTCCACCGCGCGTCGGAGAAGTTCATCCCGCTCCTGGTGTGGGTCGGCCACCGCGAGCCGAAGCGGATCTACGCGGGGCGCGCCTCTTTCTCTCTCCGGGACCCGGATGGAAAAATCCACGCCCTGCCTGCATTTGACGCGCTGATGAAGGGCTACACCGGCGGAAAGCTCCACGCCGACTACGCCCGTCTGAGAGAGCAGGAGGCCTACTTCCAGTACGCTCCCCTGCGGTATCTCGACTCCAGGCCGCTGCGGGGCGTCTCTTTCTTCCCGGACCCCGGCGGCGCGGAGATCCTCTACGATCAGGTGGAGCTCCCCAGCCGGACCTACTTCCGCGCGCTGCTCTATTTCCCCAACCCCGCGGGCGCCTCGGCGGGCGTCTACACGTTGGTGTACGACGACGCGCGGAGCGGCACGCGGGTGGAGGTCCCCTTCTCCATCGCCTGGGCCAGGTAGCGCCCGCGACCCGCAGCGGGCCTTCTTCCCGCTCGCTCCAGATAGCGCTCCCCTTCTTGCCCCGGTCTCCGGGTGCTATACTTTCCTTCCTTTTTTGCGAGCGGGAGAGATGGGGAGAGGGACGCTCTACGTGGTGGCGACGCCCATCGGGAACCTCCGCGACATCACGCTGAGGGCGCTCGACACGCTGCGGTCGGTGGACGCGGTGGTCTGCGAGGACACCCGCCGCACCAGAAGGCTCCTCGCCCACCACGGCATCACCGCCCGGCTCGAGTCCCACTTCGCGGGAAACGAGGAGCGGCGCATCCCCGCCATCCTCGCGGCGCTCGCGGAGGGCGAGGACCGGGCTCTCGTCTCCGACGCGGGGACGCCGGCCATCTCGGACCCGGGCTACCTGCTCGTGCGCGCCTGCCGCGACCGGGGGATCCCCGTAGTCCCCGTCCCCGGCCCCAGCGCCATGGCGGCGGCCCTCTCGGTAAGCGGGCTCCCCTCCACCGCGGTGCGGTTTTTGGGGTTCCCGCCGCGCAAGGCCGGCGAGCGGCGGCACCTGCTCGCCTCGTTGGTGGGCGACCCCGCGACCCTTATCTTCTACGAGTCGCCCCGCCGGGTGCGGGCCTTCCTCGCGGAGGCCGCGGCCGCCCTGCCCGGACGGGAGCGCTTCGTGGCCCGGGAGATCACCAAACTGTTCGAGTCCACCTACCGGGACCCCGACCCCGGGGCCCTCCCCGAAAAGGGCGAGTTCGTCCTGGTCTTCGGCCCACCGGCGCGGCCGGCCGCGATGGCCCCGGCGGAGCCCGCCGCCCTCGCGGCGCGGGTGGAGGCCCTTTCCCGGGAGGGCCTCCCCGAGAAGGAGGCCCTGCGCCGGGCGGCGCGGGAGGCGGGGCTCTCCCGCCGGGCGGTCTACGACGCCGTGAAGGGGAAGGGGGCGCGCCGTGGCTGAGACCGCGCGCCCCGCTTCGGCTCCGGTGGGCCCGCCGGCCGCCGCCGCGATCGCGGCGGCGGCCAGCACCCTGCGCACGGCGCGCCGGGTCTGGATCACTACCCACGTGAAGAGCGACGGGGACGGCATCGGCTGCGAGCTCGCGCTGCTGCGCGCCCTCGCCTCGCTCGGCGTCGAGGCCAGGGCCATCAACGACACGCTGGTGCCCCGCACCCTGCGCTTCCTTCTCGCCCGGCCCGACGAGGTCCTCGTGTACGACCCGTCGCGCGACGACGCCTTCCTGCGCGCCGCCGACACCGTCGTGGTGGTGGATGTGGGGCTGGCCTACCGGCTGGGCCGGCTCGAGGCGCGGTTCGGGGAGAGTGCGGGCGTGAAGATCTGCCTGGACCACCACCTGGACATGGACCCGGCCTTTCACCACGTCCTCTGCGACCCCGACCTGAACGCCACGGGCGAGATCCTCTACCCCCTTTTGCGCGCCCTCGGCGCCCCGCTCACCCGGGAGGTGGCCTCCCCGCTCTTCGTCTCCATCAGCGTGGACTCGGGGAACTTCTGCTACGAGCGGTGCACTCCGGAGACCTTCCGGATCGCCTCCGAGCTCGTGGCCGCCGGGGCCGAGCCCTACCCGCTCCACGTGGCCCTCAACTGGAGCCGCGCCCTCTCCGAGGTGAAGCTGGAGGGGGAGGTGATCCGGATGCTCCGGGTGGACCCCGGGGGCGCGGTGGCGTGCAGCACCGTCTCCGCCGAGATGCTCGCGCGCTACGCCATGGACCCCATGGAAATGCCCAACATTGTCAACATTCCCCTCTCCCTCGAGGGCGTGGAGATCGCCCTGCTCTTCGTCGAGCTCGAGCCGGGCCGCGTCAAGGTCTCGGCCCGCGGCAAGGGCCGCGTGAAGGTGTGCGAGCTGGCCCGCGCCTTCGGGGGCGGGGGCCATCCCCTGGCGGCGGGGTTTTCGGTCCAGGGCACGCTCGAGGAGGCCCGGACGGCGGTCCTGGCGGTGTGCCGGCGGCTGCTCGACGCCGCGCCGCCCCCCCGGAAGCAATCCTGGTAAGGAGGACGACATGGCAGAGGTGGTGATCCTGTCCGGCACCCGCACCGGCATCGCCCGGTTCAACGGGACCCTGGCCCCCTTCTCGGCTCCCGAGATCGGCGCCGCGGCGGTTCACGAGGCCCTCGCACGGGGCGGCGTGAAGCCCGAGGAGGTGGACGAGGTGATCCTCGGAAACGTCCTCCAGGCGGGCGTGGGCCAGAACCCGGCGCGCCAGGCCGCCCTGAAGGCGGGGCTCCCCGCGGGGGTGTCCGCCTTCACCGTGAACAAGGTCTGCGGCTCGGGCCTGAAGTCGGTCATGCTGGCCGCCCAGGCCATCAAGGCCGGGGACGCTTCGCTGGTTCTGGCCGGGGGCATGGAGTCCATGACCAACGCCCCCTACCTGCTGCGCCAGGCGCGGGGCGGGTTCCGGCTCGGCCACGGCAAGGTGGAGGACTCCATGGTGGCCGACGGGCTCACCGATGCCTACGACGGCGAGCACATGGGGATGACCGCAGAGCTGGTGGCCCGCGAGCACGCCGTGTCGCGCGCGGCCATGGACGCCTACAGCGTCGAGAGCCACCAGAGGGCCGCGGCCGCCTGGAAGGCGGGACGCTTCGACGCCGAGACCTTCGCCTTTCCCATTCCCCAGAAGAAGGGCGAGCCCGCCTCGTTCCGCGCCGACGAGGGGATCCGCGAGGAGGTGACCGCCGAGGGGCTCGGCAAGCTCCGGCCCGCTTTCACCAAGGAGGGGGTGGTGACCGCCGGCAACGCGAGCCAGATCAGCGACGGGGCCGCGGCGCTGGTGGTGACCACCCGCGGGAACGCCGAGAAGCGGGGCACGGCCCCCCTCGCCAGGGTGGCGGCCTACGCCACGGCGGGCCTGGAGCCCAAGTGGGTCATGATGACCCCCGTTCCCGCGGTGCGCGCCGCCGCCGCCAAGGCCGGGTGGGACCTGAAGGATGTGGACCTCTTCGAGCTCAACGAGGCCTTCGCGGCCCAATCCTGCGCCGTGCTCAAGGAGCTCGCCCTCCCCGCCGAGAAGGTGAACGTGAACGGCGGCGCCGTGGCGCTGGGCCACCCCATCGGCGCCTCGGGGGCGCGGTGCCTGGTGACGCTCCTGTACGCCATGAAAGCCCGCGGCGCCAGGCGAGGCATCGTGTCGCTCTGCCTGGGCGGCGGCAACGGCGTGGCCATGGCGGTGGAACGGCTTTAGCCACACCCCATAGACGCCGCGACATTGCCCAGGCAGGGCGGGGGGCGTGGGGGGACGGGGAGGTCCCCCCGCAAGAGGGCTGCCCGCGCGAGGGCAGGGAGGGGCAGAGAGCGAAGCGACCGCCGGGGAGGGCCGGCAGAGGCCCGCCCCGGAGAGCGCCCAGCGCGCTCTGCCTGGGCGGCGGCAACGGCGTCGCCATGGCGGTGGAGAGGCTTTAGCAGGTTGCTGAAAAATTCCTGTAGGCCGCGTCTTACCGGACGCAAGAAGGGGCCGGCGACCGCCGGCCCCTTCGCATCGCTCCCGGTGCAGCTCCTCAGGGACCGTTGGCGGAGGGCTTTTCCCGAGGGAGGGTCGTGTCGAGGATCCACCCCTGGACCCGTTCGTCCAGCTTGTCCACGGGCACGCAGAGGACCTCGGGCAGTTCGTAGCTGTGGAGGGTGCGGATGGCGTCGCGCACCTGGGGGAAGAGGGACTCCCGGGTCTTGATGAGGAGGAGGTACTCCTCGTCGTCCCAGATCTCGCCCTTCCAGCGGTAGATGGACCGGATGTGCTTCACGATGTTCACGCAGGCCGCCAAGCCGCGCTCCACCACGGACTCGGCGATCTGGATCCCCTGGTCTTCCGAACCGACCGTGGTGAGGACGAGGACCACCGGCTCCATGCCCACCTCCCGCGCCCCAGCATAGGGGGGCGGCGGGGGGCTGTCAAGGCGCCGCGGTGGCGCGCCCAGGGCGCCTCGGCTACACTGGCCCCCGATGGCCTCTGCGCCCCCCACGGTCCACGGTCTCACCCCGCGCCACGCGGAGCTGCTCGCGCCCCATTGCGAGCGAATCCCCGATCCGCGGCGCGCACTCCTCCTGCTCGGCCGGTGGGCCGAATCGCACCCCCTGCCGCGCGACGAGCGGGCCTTCCTCGACCTCGCCTACCTCGCGGGCGCGAGCGAACCGCTCTTTCTGGCTCTCCAGGCTGAACCCGCCCAGCTCGCGTCGGTAAGCGCCCAGAGCCGGATCCCCGGGGGGCTGGGCCGGGACGGGCTGGACGAGGCGCTGGCCCGCCACCTCCTCCGCTCCCGTCCCGGGGACGCGGCGGTTGCCCTCGCCGCCTTCCGGCTCCACCAGTGCGCCCGCATCCTCCTGCAGGATCTTTTGGGCGTGCTCCCCTTCGAGGGGGTCACGCGCGAGCTCTCCCTCCTGGCCGAGGTCCTCGTGGGCAGGGCTCTTGCCCTCACCTACCAAGAGCTACGCGAGCGGCTCGGCATGCCCCAGAAGGCCGGCCCCGGAGACCGTTTCGTTCCCTGCTCCCTCTCCGTGTTCGGCCTCGGCAAACTGGGCGGCGGCGAGCTGAACTACTCCTCCGACGTGGATCTCGTGTTTTTCTTCGAGGAGGAGGGGACCACCGACCGGGGTGCCTCCAACGGGGCCTTCTTCAACGCCTGGGCCCGGGAGGCCATCGCCCTGCTCACCCGCCCCACCGTGATGGGCTCCTGCCTGCGCGTGGACCCCAACCTGAGACCGCGCGGGCGCGACGGCGAGCTCACCCTCTCGTTCGGTTCGGCCCTGGACTACTACCGCGAGTGGGCGGAAACCTGGGAGCGGCAGGCGTGGATCAAGGCCAGGCCCGTGGCCGGGGACACCGCCGCGGGGGCCCGCTTCCTGCGGCAGCTCGAGCCCCTGATCTACCGTTCCGTCCCCCCCCGGGTCGTGGCGGAGGAGAACCGGCGGATGCGCTCCGCGACCCTCGCCCACCTGGAGCGGGCGGCCCCCTCGGGCGCGGGACCCGACGTGAAGGAGGGGCCCGGCTCCATCCGCGACGCGGAGTTCGCCGTCCAGGCCCTCCAGCTCGCCCACGGCCCCGCCGACCCCTGGCTGCGGGAGCCCAACATGCTCCTGGCCCTCGCGCGGCTGCGCCAGCGCGGTCTGCTGGCGGACGCACGGCGCGGGGAGCTCGCCCGCGGCTATCTTCTGCTCCGGCGCGCGGAGCACTTCGTCCAGGTCCAGGCCATGCGCCAGGCCCACCGTCTCCCGGAGGCGCCGGAAACCCGCGAGGCGCTGGCCCGGTTCCTGGGGCTGCCCGGCGTCCCGGCCCTAGACCGGGCTCTCGCCGAGAGCCGGGGCGCCCTCGCGCGCATCTTCCGGGAGACCGTCGAGGCCCTGGCCCGGCAGGGGGAGCACGAGAGCCCTCTGGCTCGGGCGCTCGACCCTGGGGCTTTGCTCCGGGACCTGGCGTCGGCGGGCCTGCGCGAGGCCGACCGGGCCCTGCCGCTGCTGGCCGAGGCCTACCGGAGCCTCGCCCAGGCGGCCAGCACCGAGAACGACCCGGGGCTGCTGGAGCTCCACCGGGCGGTCCTCGGCGAGATCGGCGCGGCCCCCGCGCCCTTTAACGCCCTGGACGCCCTCCACAGGATGGTCCCCGCGCTCTCCTCGCAGGAGGGGCTCCTGGTCGCCCTCGCGGGCCGGCCCCGGGCTCTCGCCCTGCTTTTGCGCGTCGCCGCCCGGAGCGCACCCGCCCTGGAGATGGTCCAGCGCTGGCCCGCCCTCGCGGGGGACCTCTCTTTCGAGGCGCTCCAGGCGCCCGAGGCCGTGCTCGGCGCGGCCTTCCGGGACGCCCGCTTCCCGGACGCCCTGCGGGAGGCCCACAAGCGGGCACTTTTCCTCTTCACCGCCGCCGAGGTCCTGCGGGAGGCGCCCGATCCCGCCGTCTCCTTCCGGCGTCACACGCGGCTCGCCGAGCGGGCCCTCGACATTGTCTTCCGCGACGTCTGCACCGGCGCGGAGAAGCGGGAGGGGCTGCCCGCGGGAACCCTCTCGGACCGCTGGTGCCTGGTGGGCCTGGGACGTCTCGGCTTCGAGGAGATGCACCCTCGGTCGGACCTGGACCTAGTGCCGGTGAAGTCGGAGGAGTGGCTCCTTCCGGAGGACCCGGCCCGGTCGGCCCTTGTGGAGGGCCAGCTCCTGCGGGCGCTGGTCTCTGGGCTCACGGCGGTGACCCGCCACGGATCGCTCTACGCCTCGGACTTCCGGCTCCGACCCCACGGGGATTCGGGCCCTCCGCTGGCGGTGGGCCCCGCTTTGGTGGATTACTTCGACACGCCCCACGCGCGGGGCTGGGAGCGGCTCGCCTACCTGAAGGCTCGGGTCGTGGCCGGGAGCCGGGAGGTGGGCGCCCACGCGCTAGAGAAGCTCGGCGTCCGCCTCGTGTCGCGTCCGTTGCCCCCCGGAGAGCCCGGCCGTCTGTCCGAAATCCTTTCCCGCCTCGACCACGCCGCCGCGGACCTGGAGGGCGCGGTCAAATTCGCCCCCGGAGGGCTGCTCCACCTCGACCTGGTCCTGCTGGCCCTGCAGACGGCCCGCGGCCTGCTCCCCGGCCCGGGCGGGGCCTTTGCCCTGCTCTCCCGGCTCCTGGAGGCGGGCGCGCTGGAGGGGGCCGAGGCCGAGGCCCTGCGCGCGTCCAAGCTCTGGCAGGAGCGGCTGCTGCTGCACCTGCGGCTGACCGAGCTCCGGCCCCTCCCGCGCGCCCGCGCGGCCGAGGTGCTCGTGCGCCTCTCCCGCCATCCGTGGGCGGGCACGGACCCGGAGGCGGCCTGGCGCGGCCACCGGGAGGCTGTGCTCGCCGCGTGGTCCCGGCGGGTGGAGGCGAATCAGGGGTAGAAGGAGTGGACCAGGGCTGCCACGGAGGGCGGCTGCGCGGGGTCGTAGCCCGCCGCCGCCCTGGTGACCTGTTGGCGGGCCACCAGACCCGGCCGCGCCTCCCGGTAGAGGATGCCGGTGGTGAGCACCTCCCGCTCGCGGCAATACCGTAGCGCCGCCATCCGGTCGGAGGGGTCGTGGTCCGCGGGCAGGCTCCGCAGCTTGGGCTTCCAGAAGTCGTACTGGTCGTCGCCGCGGAAGGTCACGCAGGGGCTGATGACGTCCACCACCGCGAAGCCCTCGTGGGCGATGGCCGCACAGAGGATCTCCACCTGCCCCTTCATGTCGGAGGAGAAGGAGCGCGCCACGAAGGTGGCTCCGGAGGCAAGCGCCAGCTCGCAGGGGTCCACGGGGGGGTCTGGGTTCCCGTAGAGGGTGGACTTGGTCTTGTCGCCCGAGGGGGTGGTTGGGGCCGCCTGCCCCTTGGTGAGCCCGTAGATCTGGTTGTCCATGAGGAGGTAGGTCACGTCCACGTTGCGCCGCGCCGCGTGCTGGAAATGGCCCGCGCCGATGGAGACGCCGTCGCCGTCGCCGCCCGCGACCAGGACCGTCAGGTCGGGCCGCGAAGCCTTGAGCCCGGTGGCCACGGGGAGCGCGCGCCCATGGACACCGTTGAACCCGTAGGCGGCCACGTAACCCGGGAGCCGCGAGGAACAGCCGATCCCCGAGAGGATCGCCACCTTCTCGGGGGGCAGGCGGAGCTGGGCGAGGGCGCGGTAGACCGTCGCCACGACGCCGAAATCCCCGCAGCCGGGGCACCAAACGGGTTTGAGGGCGGTCTTGTAGTCGTTGGGCCGAAGGGGCTGGGGGGCGCTCACGGGAAGGCCTCCTCGATGGCGGCCGCCACCTCCTCCACCGTCAGGAACGCGCCGCCGGAGCGCTTGTGGACGCGGGTTTGCTCCTCGGGCAGATCCAGGAAGGTCCGCAGGTACTTGTAGAACTGGGCCGAATAGGAGAGCTCCAGCACGATGAACCGCTCCACCGGCTTCAGGAAGGCCTGGAGCTCTCGCTTGGGGAAGGGGTAGAGGAGTTGGGGGACGAAGGCGGCCACCTTCTTCCCGGAGGCGTTGGCCGCGGCCACGGCCTCCTTCACGGCTCCCTTGCAGGAGCCCCACGTGAGGATGCCCACCTCGGCGTCCTCTGGCCCGTAGCGGCGCACGAAGCGGTAGCGGTCGCGCACCGCCCTGAGTTTCCGGAAGCGTTTCTCGTTCATGGCCTCGTGGAGCTCGAAGGTGGAGGCGGGCTCGCCCCGCTCGTTGTGCTCCAGCCCCGTGGTCTGGTAGACGCCCCCGGCGTCGCCTGGCACCGACATGGGCGAGACGCCGTCGGGGACGTCCATCCGGTAGCGCCGGTACCCTTCGGCGAGCTCCCCGGCCGAGGGCTTCCTGCGCCCGGCCACCGCCCGGTCGAGGGGCAGGCCCGGCAGGGTCACCTTCCGCTGGCCCAGGAGCTGGTCCGAGAGGACCACCACCGGCAGCTGGTACTCCTCCGAGATGTTGAAGGCGTCCACCAGGGAGTGGAAGCAGTCCTCCACGTCGCAGGGCGCCAGCACCACGCGCGGCGCGTCGCCGTGGGTTCCGAAGACCGCCTGCCAGAGGTCGCTCTGCTCGCTCTTGGTGGGGATGCCGGTGGAGGGGCCCGTGCGCTGGACGTCCACGATGACCGCCGGGATCTCCATGATCGAGGCCAGGCCCAGCATCTCCGTCATGAGCGAGAAGCCAGGGCCCGAGGTAGCGGTCATCGCCTTCACGCCGCCGTAGGAGGCCCCGAGCACCATGCCGATGGCCGCTAGCTCGTCCTCCGCCTGGACGAAGGTCCCGCCGAACCGGGGCATCTGCTCGCCCATGAACTCCAGGATCTCGGAGGAGGGGGTGATGGGATAGCCCGCGTAGAACCGGCACCCCGCGTGGAGCGCGCCAAGGGCCGCCGCTTCGTTCCCCGTGAGGACCATCAGGGGGGGCCGGGGCTCGAAACGCAGCGCCAGGGCCGCGGTCTCCTCGGTTTTATGGGCCTCGCCGTAGGCGAGCCCCGCGTCGAAAGCCTTGAGGTTCTTCTCCAGGACGTCGCCGGATTTGCGCCCGAACTTCTTGCGGATGCCCTCCCGGAGGCCGCCGGCGTCCACGCCGAAGAGCCCGGAGAGGACGCCTAGCATGACCATATTCTTGCCCTGCGGGGCGGAGGTGGCCTCCTTGGAGAGGGCGGCGAAGGGCACCGGAAGAGCGTGGCCGGGCGCGGGAAGGCGCACGGGACGGTCCGCCTCGGGCGTCGGGTCGTCGGCCTCGAACAGCACGAATCCGGAGGGTTTCACCCGCAGCTCGGATTGGAACATCCGATAGTCTGCCCAGTTGAAGAGCGCGAGTACGTCCACGTAGTCGCCGGGCGAGGAGATGGGTTCCGGGCTCACCCGCACGCGGCACGACGACTCTCCGCCTCGGATCTGGGGACCGTAAGACTGGACCATGTAGCCGTAGAGCCCTCGGGAGGCCGCCGAGGCCACCAGAAGGTCGCCGCTGCTGACGACGCCGTCCCCCCCCCGTCCCACCGCTCCGATGACGAGATCCTTCGGCTCCACACCGCTCTCCGCTCGTTTCGGCGGTTCTCCATTTCGGGGGGGTGAACGCAGGTCCCTGCGCGCTTCCGGAGGAGTTCCGCGACCCCCCTACCCCCCGCTTCCAGAAAGGGTAACACGCCTTCTCAGGGCTTTCTTTCCGTGGTAGAATAATCCCTCGATTTCCACAGGTGTGGAAATACTGTGAATTTGATGGTCAAGGACGTCTGGACCCAGGTCATGCAATCCGTGAAGAGCCGGGTGCCGGGGTCGGTGTTTGCCACCTGGTTCAAACCCCTCAAGCAGTTGGAAATAAAGGGATCTACGCTCCTGATCCTGGCTCCAAACCCACTGGCGCGCCAATGGGTCGGCGAGAACTACGGCGGGCTGCTCGAGGAGGTCCTCTCCGACCTCGGCCTGCCGGAGCTGCGGGTGGAGCTCGTGGACGCCCCAAACGCCCCCGCCGAGCTGACCCTTACCGCCCCCGGGCGGCGCCCCAGGGCTCCCGCCGCGACGGCGAAGCCGGAGGCCGTCGAGCCGGGCGCGGGCGTCTTCAACCCGAGCTACCGCTTCGACGGATTCGTGGTGGGGCCCTCCAACCGGTTCGCCTTCGCCGCCTGCCAGGCCGTCGCCCAGAGCCCGTCGAAGTCCTACAATCCGCTCTACATCTACGGCGGCGTGGGGCTCGGCAAGACTCACCTCATGCACTCCATCGCGGGCTTTCTTTGCGAGAACTCGCCCGGTCTCGGGGTGGTCTACCTCTCCGCCGAGCGGTTCATGAACGAGATGATCTCCTCCATCGCCCACCGCCAGCAGCACGAGTTCAGGGACCGCTACCGCAAGGTGGACGTCCTGCTGATGGACGACGTACAGTTCCTGGTGGGCAAGACGGGAACCCAGGAGGAGCTCTTTCACACCTTCAACGCCCTCTACGAGTCCCAGAAGCAGGTGGTCATCAGCAGCGACTGTCCCCCCGCCCAGCTCGAGGGCGTCGAGGAGCGCCTGCGCTCCCGGTTCGAGTGGGGGCTCATCGCCGACATTCAGCCGCCCGAGCTCGAGACCAAAGTGGCCATCCTCCACAAGAAGTCCGAGGCCCACGGCCTGGTCCTTCCCGAGGACGTGGCGCTCTACATCGCCTCCCACGTGAACAGCAACGTTCGGGAGCTCGAAGGGTGCCTCATCCGCCTAGTGGCGTTCTCCTCCTTCAAGGGGATGCCCGTCACCCTTGACCTGGCCCGGCAGACCTTCGAGGCGCTCTTCCAGGCCGACAGCCGGGTCGTCACCGTGGACGCCATCCAGAAGCACGTGGCGGCCGCCTACCGGCTCAAGCTCCACGACCTTAAATCGAAGACCAATAAGGCTGAGATCGTCGTCCCGCGGCAGGTGGCCATGTTCCTCTGCAAGGAGCTCACCGAGGCCTCGCTGCCCGAGATCGGGCGGAAGTTTGGCGGTAAGCACCACTCGACGGTCCTTCACTCGATCCGAAAGGTGGAGGAGAAGATGTCCAAGGACGGGGCTTTCAAACAGCGCGTTCACGCGTTTCTCTCTTCTTTTCGATGAGGGTTTCACGTCCATGTGGAGAAGGGGTTGTGGAAATCCTGTGGAAGGTCCGGTTCTCCCGGAGCCGCTTTCATTCTCCACGCCAAGCACCTGGGTTTTCCACAGGAAGCTTTTTCCGGAACTCCTGGTAGAGAAGTCGGTTCGGACGGTTTCCGCAGATTGCACAGGCCCTACTGCTACTAGTTCCAGATAGGAGAATCTCATGGAGATTCGAGTCGAAGCGAAACCGCTGATGGCCGAGCTGAACCTCGCCCTGAGCATCGTGGAGACCAAGGCCACGATCCCGATCCTCTCCAACCTGCTGCTCCGGGCCGAGGGCGACTTCCTGGAACTGGCGGCCACGGACCTGGAGGTGACCTTGCGGACGCGCTGTCCGGCGGAGGTGATCCAGCCGGGGGCGGTCACGGTGCCCGCCCGGAAGCTGGGTTCCATCGTCCGCGCCTTCTCGGGGGAGGAGGTCCCGCTCTCGCTCAAGACGACCCCTGACCGGAAGCTCTTCCTCCAGCCCGTGGGCAAGCGCAACGAATACCACCTCCAGACCCTGCCGGAGGAGGACTTCCCCACGCTTCTGGACCCCTCCGCCGAGGCCGCCCGCGAGATGGACGCCGCGGCGGTCAAACGCTGCATCGAGGAGGTGCTGGTCTCCTCGGGCAACGAGGATAGCCGGTTCTCGGTGCGCGGGGCCCTTCTGATGCTGGAGCCGGAGAGCCTCGTCATGGTCTCCACCGACTCCCACCGTCTCACCTTCTGCTCCCACCCGGTCCAGACCGGCGTCGAGGCGCCCCTGCGGGTCCTGGTTCCCAAGAAGACCCTCGTGGAGCTTTTGAAGCTGGAGGGGGACGGAGGCCTGAAGATGCGGCTTAAAGACAACCACGTCTTCTTCGAGCTCGGGCCGCGCCTGCTCTACAGCCGCCTCATGGACACCGCCTTCCCGGCCTACGAGAAGGTGCTCAACCCCGCCACCGACAAGGTGGCGGTTCTTGGGCGGCTCCCCTTTCTCGAGAAGCTCCGGCGGGTCTCCATGGTGGCGGACAGCAAGAACCGGGCGGTGGTCCTCTCCTTCGACCCGGCGGGCGTGCTCGAGATGGCCGTCCGCAATCAGGAGACGGGGGACGAGGGCAAGGAATACGAGACCTGCGAGCGGTTCGAGGGCGAGGCCGTGAACATCGGCTTCACCGTGGAGTTCCTGATCGAGTTCCTGGGGGTGACGAAGGAGGAGAAGGTTTCGCTCAAGATGAGCGACTCTGAGCACCAGACGCTCCTCGAGCCGGTGCGCGCGGAGGGCGCCGGGACCCACAAGTACGTGGTCATGCCTCTGAGGCTGGATTGAGGCTCCAAACGTTGCGGGTGGCGGGTTTCAGGAACCTGAGCTGGGTGGAACTCTCCTTCCGGGAGCCGGCGACGCTCTTCTATGGGGAGAACGCCCAGGGCAAGACCAACCTTCTGGAGGCCATCTGCCTTCTGGGCACCGCCCGCTCGTTCCGGGAGAAAAACGGTGCCCATTTGGTTCAGGAAGGACGAGAGCGCGCCGCGGTGGAGGGTGAGGTGGCCCATTCGGGGGCCGTGCACACCCTCCGGGTGGAGCTCGGCCCCGATGGAAAAAGCCTTACGAGGGACGGCCGCAGGGAGGCCGTGGGAAGCTACCTCCCCAGGCTCCCGCTGGTGGTCTTGAGCGCGGAGGACCGGGCCCTGGTGAAGGGGTCCCAGAGGGCCCGCCGGGATTTTCTGGACGGCGCGGCGTGGATGGCCAGGCCGGCCTACCTCTCGGAGTGGTCGGCCTTTCAGCGCGCCCTCGGCCAGCGCAACCGCCTGCTGCGCGAGGGCTCCGGCGCGCGCCGCGGGGAGCTCGACGCCTGGACCGAGACCTTCTGCTCCGCCGCAGCGAAGGTTCGGGCGGCGCGCGCACACGCCGCCGCGCTGTCGGACGAGGCGCTCTCGGCCCTGGGCGAAAGCGCCGGGTTCGCTGAGGCCCTCTCCCTGGCCTACCGACCCTCGGGGGCCGAAGACTTGGCGTCGGAGCTCCGGGCGCGCCGGGCCGAGGAGCTCGACCGGCGCTGCACCATCGCGGGCCCCCAGCGGGACGCGGTGGAGATCCACATGGACGGCCGTCCCCTGGAGGTCTACGGCTCCGCGGGGCAGGTGCGGGCCGCGCTCTGGATGCTGAAGCTGGCAAGGGTGCGGATGCTGCAGGGGGCCGGAGCGGAGCCGCCGCTCTTCCTGCTGGACGACGCGGAGGCGGAACTGGACGCGCCCCGCACCCGGGCGTTGATGGAGATGACGCGGGGCCGGGCCCAGCTCTTCATGACGGCTACGCGCGCCCTGGGCCCCGAGTGGGGGCCCCATGACGCCTACCGCGTCCGCGCGGGCGCCGTGGGCCTGACGGGCTGAGATCGGGAGGTTCTCGGATGGCGGAAAACCGGTACGACGCCTCGTCCATCAAAGTGCTGGAGGGGCTGGAGGCGGTCCGGAAGCGGCCGGCCATGTACATCGGCTCCACGGCCGCGGCGGGGCTGCACCACCTCGTCTGGGAGGTGGTGGACAACTCGGTGGACGAGGCCCAGGCGGGCCAGTGCACGGAGATCAAGGTGACGGTCCATGCGGACGATTCGGTCACCGTGGAAGACAACGGGCGCGGCATCCCCGTGGACCTCCACCCGGAGGAGGGGCGCTCCGCGGCGGAGGTGGTCCTCACGGTCCTGCACGCCGGGGGAAAGTTCGACAACAACGCCTACAAGGTCTCCGGCGGCCTGCACGGCGTGGGGGTCTCCGTGGTGAACGCGCTCTCCGAGCGGCTCGACGTGGAGATCTGGCGGGATGGCGGCGTCTTCGTGCAAACCTACGAGCGGGGTGTCCCCAAGGGCCCCCTCGCGCGCACCGGCACCCCCCACCCCGCGGCCAAGCACGGCACCCGCGTCACCTTCAAGCCCGACGCGGAGATCTTCGAGGAGACGGTCTTCTCCTACGACACCCTCTCGGCCCGGATGCGCGAGCTGGCCTTCCTCAACGCCTGCCTCAAGATCACCCTGGAGGACGAGCGGGAGGAGGACCGGAGGGCGGAGTTCCGCTACGAGGGCGGCATCGCGGCCTTCGTGGAGCACCTCAACCGGGGCAAGCAGCTCCTCCACCCCAAGCCCATCGTCTACCGGGGCGAGAAAGACGGCATCATCGTGGACTGCGCGCTCCAGTGGAACTCGGGGTACAACGAGCTGGTCTTCTCCTTCGTGAACTCCATCCACACCGCCGAGGGAGGCACCCACCTGGCGGGCCTCCGGGCGGCCCTCACCCGCTCCATCAACGCCTACGCCGCGGCCCAGGGTTTCACCAAGAACCTGAAGTTCGCCCTCTCGGGCGACGACGTGCGCGAGGGGTTCACGGCGGTCATCTCCGTGAAGGTGCCCAACCCACAGTTCGAGGGCCAGACCAAGGCCAAGCTAGGCAACAGCGAGGTCAAGGGGGTGGTGGAGACGGCCCTCAACGAGTTCTTGAGCCGCCACTTCGAGGAGAATCCCCCGGTGGCGCGGGCCATCATCGGCAAGGTGGTGGAGGCGGCCCGGGCCCGCGAGGCGGCCCGCAAGGCCCGCGAGCTCACCCGCCGCAAGAGCGCGTTGGACGGGGACTCCCTCCCCGGAAAGCTGGCCGACTGCCAGGAGCGCGACCCCGCCAAGTGTGAGCTCTTCCTGGTGGAGGGCGACTCCGCTGGCGGCTCGGCCAAGCAGGGCCGCGACCGGAAGTTCCAGGCGATCCTTCCGCTGCGGGGCAAGATCCTCAACGTGGAGAAGGCCCGCCTCGACAAGATCCTGTCGAACAACGAGGTCCGCACGATCATCACGGCCCTCGGCGCGGGCGCCGGCCAGGAAGACACCGACCTCGAGAAACTCCGCTACCACAAGGCCATCATCATGACCGACGCGGACGTGGACGGGAGCCACATCCGCACCCTCCTGCTCACCCTCTTCTACCGCCACTTCCCCCAGCTCGTGGAGCGCGGCCACGTCTACGTGGCCCAGCCGCCCCTCTACCGGGTGAGCAAGGGGAAAGAGGAGCACTACATCGGCACCGAGGAGGAGCTCACGGGCTTCTTCGTGGAGAGGGCCGTGGCGGCCTACACCGTCACCATCCCCGCCCTAAAGAAGACCTACAAGGGCGCCGATCTCACCCGGGCCCTGGAGACCCTCCAGCGCTACGAGCGGCTGCTGACGCGGCTGGCGCGCAAGGGGTACACGGAGGAGCTCCTGGTCTTCCTCTTCGGCGCGGGGCTCTGCCGCGAAACCTTCTCGTCGCTGGACGGCGCCGAGGCCCTCCGGGCGAAGGTGCGGGCGCTGGGGTTCGAGACGGGGGAACTGCGCTTCGACGAGGAGCACAGCCTCTACGAGTTCATCGCCACGAGCGAGCAGAACCCCCATCCGGCGCCGGTGAACCACGCCCTCCACCACGCCTCCGAGTTCCTCACCGCCCGGGCCCTCCACGAGAAGCTCAAGGACTTCGACCGGCCACCCTTCCGCCTGAGGAACGGCGACGGGGAGATGGAGGTCTCCGACCGCCGGGCCCTCCTGCACGAGCTGCTGGGGGCCGTGAAAGCCAAGCACCACGTCCAGCGCTACAAGGGGTTGGGCGAGATGAACCCCGAGCAGCTCTGGCGGACGACGATGGACCCCTCCAAGCGACGCCTCCTTCAGGTACGCATCGAGGACGCGGGGGAGGCCGACGTGCTCTTTTCCGTGCTCATGGGAGACGCCGTGGAGCCGCGGCGCAAGTTCATCGAGGACAACGCGCTCAACGTGACGAACCTGGATATCTGAGGGACGGGAATGGAGACCAGCAGCCTGTTCGACCGGCCGGTGGCGGTGACCCTCGAGGAGGAGCTCAGGAAGTCCTACCTCGACTACGCCATGAGCGTGATCATCGGCCGCGCCCTGCCCGACGTGCGGGACGGCCTCAAGCCCGTGCACCGCCGGATCCTTTACGGCATGTACCTGGGAGCGAACCACTGGAACCGGCCCTACAAGAAGTCGGCCCGCATCGTGGGCGACGTTATGGGCAAGTTCCACCCCCACGGGGATGCGGCCATCTACGACACCATCGTCCGCATGGCCCAGGACTTCTCCATGCGCCACCCCCTGGTGGACGGGCAGGGCAACTTCGGCTCGGTGGACGGCGACGCGGCGGCGGCCATGCGGTACACCGAGATCCGCATGGCCAAGCTGGCCCACGCGATGGTGGCGGACATCGAGAAGGACACGGTGGACTTCGTCCCCAACTACGACGGGGAGGAGAAGGAGCCCGTGGTCCTGCCCAACCTCTTCCCAAACCTGCTCGTGAACGGCTCCGCGGGCATCGCCGTGGGCATGGCCACCAACATCCCCCCCCACAACCTGCGCGAGGTGGCCGACGCCGTGGTGGCGCTGGTGGAGAACCCCGCCGTCACGGTGCGGGAGCTCATGCGCCACGTGCCCGGCCCCGACTTCCCCACCTCGGGGATCATCCTGGGGCGCGAGGGGATCCGGCAGGCCTACGAGACGGGCCGCGGGCTGGTGAAGCTGCGCGCCCGGGCCCACACGGAGGAGTTCAAGAAGGACCGCGAGGCCATCGTCATCACCGAGATCCCCTACCAGATCAACAAGTCCAACCTCATCGAGAAGATCGCGCTGCTGGTGAAGGAAAAGCGCATCGCGGGCATCACGGACATCCGCGACGAGTCCAGCCGGGAGGGGATCCGGGTCGTCTTGGAACTCGGCCGCGGCGAGATCGGAGACATCATCCTCAAGCAGCTCTACAAGTTCACCGAGATGGAGACCACCTTCGGCGTCCAGCTCCTCGCCATCGCGGGGAGCCAGCCGAGGACCTTCACCCTCAAGGGGCTGCTCGAGGCGTTCGTGGAGCACCGCAGGGAGATGATCCTCCGAAGGACCCGCTTCGAGCTCGACCGCGCCAAGGAGCGGGCCCACATCCTCGAGGGGCTCACAACGGCCCTCGACAACCTGGACGCGGTCATCGCGCTCATCCGCGCCGCGCAG
>JAKAIJ010000021.1 GCA_021814355.1 Acidobacteriota bacterium | reverse complement strand
TGGGCTTTTTTGCTAGGTTTTTTGTTTGTGCGACCGGAGGTGGTCATGTACGCAATCGTCAAGGTCGGCGGGAAGCAGCACAAGGTCAGCGCCGGCGACAAGCTCAAGGTGGAAAAGCTCTGTCAGGAGGCGGGCACCGAGGTCCAGTGGCAGCCGCTTCTGGTCGTGGACGGGACGGAGGTCCTCACGGCGGACGCGCACCCTGCCCTGGCGGTCACCGCCAAGGTCCTGGGCGACGGCAAGCTGAAGAAGGTGCTGGTCTTCCACAAGAAGCGCAGGAAGCAGTACAAGAAGATCTACGGCCACCGCCAGCCCTACACCCAGGTCGAGATCGTGAACATCTCCAAGGCCTGAACGGGCCCGCGCAGGGAGTGGCACATGGCACACAAAAAGGGACAGGGCAGTTCTCGCAACGGCAGGGACAGCAACTCGCAGCGCCTGGGCGTGAAGCGCTTCGGCGGAGAGCAGGTCAAGGCGGGTTCCATCCTCGTCCGCCAGCGCGGAACGCCGTACAAGCCCGGCGTGAACGTGGGCCGTGGCAGCGATGACACCCTCTTCGCCCTCGCCGACGGCGCCGTGCGCTTTCGTCACCGCGGCCGCCTGGGCCTCTACGTTGACGTCGTCTCCGCCTGACCCCGGCGCCGGATGTTCCTGGACTCCGCCCGGATCTTCGTCAAGGCGGGCCGCGGCGGGTCCGGGTGCGTCAGCTTCCGGCGCGAGAAGTTTGTCCCCAAAGGGGGGCCGGATGGGGGTGACGGCGGCCACGGCGGCGACGTCGTCCTCGTGGCCCGCTCCCAGGTGCGTACCCTCGTCGCCTTTCGCTACAAGCGCAGCTTCAAGGCCGAGAGCGGCCAGCACGGCCAGGGGAGCCTGAAGACCGGCGCCTCGGGCCGGCGGCTCGTCCTTTCCGTGCCGGTGGGCACGGTGATCCTTCCCGACGAGGGGGAGGGCGACGCGCCGCTGGCCGACCTGGTGGAGGCGGGGCAGCGGTTCGTGGCGGCCAAGGGCGGGCGCGGAGGGCGGGGGAACACCCGGTTCAAGACCGCCACCCACCAGGCTCCCCGCGAGTTCGGCCCCGGCGAGGAGGGGCAGGAGCGCCATCTGCGGCTCGAGCTCAAGCTGCTCGCCGACGTAGGGCTCGTGGGGCTGCCCAACGCCGGAAAGTCCACCCTCCTCTCGGTCATCACCAACGCCCGTCCCAAGATCGCCGCCTACCCCTTCACGACCCTGCGGCCCATCCTGGGGGTGGTGGAGTGGGAGCGCCACCGGAGCTTCGTGGTGGCGGACATTCCTGGGCTCATCGAGGGGGCGCACCGGGGCGCGGGGCTGGGCGACCAGTTCCTCAAGCACGTGGAGCGGACGCGGGTTCTTCTGCACCTGGTGGACCTGACCGATCCGGTGACCCCGCCCCTCGAGCGGGTCCGCGTCATCGAGAACGAGCTAGCCTCGTACGGCGCGGGGCTCTCCGAGAAACCCGTGGTGCTGGTGGGGACCAAGGCCGATATGCCCTTCGAGCCGGAACACGAGGCGGCGCTGAAGGCTTACGCTGGAGAGCGCGGTCTGCCCTACCGCCGCATCTCGGCGGCGGCCCACAAGGGACTCGAGCCGCTCCTGCGGGCGGTCTGGTCCTTCGTGGCGGAGGAGGAGTCTCCGTGAAGACCGGAATCCTGGGGGGGACCTTCGACCCGCCGCACCGGGGGCACCTGCGACTCGCGCGCCTCGCCCAACGGGCGCTCGGCCTCGACCGGGTCCTCTTCGTCCCCTGCGCCCGCCAGCCCCTGAAGTCCGGCGGCCCCGTGGCCTCTGCGCCGGACCGGTGCGCCATGGTCGCCCTCGCCCTGCAGGGGCGCGCCGACTGGCTTTTGGACACGAGGGAGGCGGTGCAAGAAGGAGCCTCCTACACCGTGGAGACCCTCGAGGCGCTCCGCGCCGAGCGGCCGGGCGACGCGCTGGTCCTGCTCCTGGGCCAGGACAGCCTGGAGAGCCTCCCGCGCTGGCGGCGGGCGCGGCGCATCCTCGCGCTCGCGATCCTCGCCGTGGCCCCGCGGGACCCTTCGCGCCCCGTGGCCTTGCCCGAGGGGCGCTGGGGGGCCGACGTGCGGCTCCTCCCCGTGGCCCCCTGGCCCGTAAGTTCGAGCGAGATCCGGGGGCGGATCGCCCGGCGGGCCCCCTGGAAGACCCTGGTACCGGCGCCCGTGGCCCGGTACATTCTCCGGCAGGGGCTCTATCGGCCCGCCGGCGGGAGGTGCGTGTGACGACGGACGAACGACGGGCGCTCGCGGCGGCCCTTCAGGCCCTGGCGGACGCCAAGGCCGAGGATCCGGTCCTTCTCGACCTGACCGGCCTCACGACGATGACCGATTACTTCCTCGTGGCCCACGGCACCAACGCGCGCCAGGTCCACGCCATGTCCCGCCGCGTGGAGGAGGCGCTGCGCGAGGGCTGCGGGCTCAAGCCCCACCACGTGGAGGGCGCAGGGCCCTCCCAGTGGATCCTGATGGACTACGGCTTCGTCATCCTGCACCTCTTCCTCGAGGAGAAGCGGGGCTACTACAACCTCGAGCGTATCTGGATGGACGCCCCGCGCGTGACCCTCTGATGCGCGTCCGGCTTCTGGGCCGGGACCCCGCGTTCCGGGCCGCCCTCGCGCTGGCCCGCAAGGCGGCGCCGGCGAGCAGCCCGGTCGTGCTGGTGGGGCCCACAGGGTCGGGAAAATCCCTGTTCGCCCGTTACCTCCACGAGCGCGGTGCCCACCCCGGCGCCCCGTTCCTCGAGTGGTCCGCCGCGAGCGTCCCCTCCACCCTGCTCGAACCCCAGCTTCTGGGGGTCGAGAAGGGCGCCGCCACGGGGGTCGCCGAGCGCCCGGGCCTCTTCGAGGCCGCGGAGCGCGGGACGGTCTGCCTCACGGGGCTCGAGGAACTCTCCCAGGCCCAGCAGGCCATCCTCCTGCGGGTCCTTGAGGGCGAGCCGGTGGAGCGGGTGGGAGGCCACCATCCGATCCGGGTGCGGGCCCGCGTCGTGGCGGCCTTCCAGGAACCCCCGGAGGCGCTCGCGGCCCGCGGCCGGCTGAGGCGGGACCTGCTCTACCGCCTCGACGTCTTCCGCATCGAGCTGCCCCCCCTGTGCGGGCGGGCGGAGGACATCGCGGCCCTTGCCCAGCACTTCCTGAGGGCGGCGTGCCGCAGGAACCGCCGCTCCGTCCCCATCCTGCGGGAGGACCTGGTCAAGGCCCTGCAGGCCCACCCGTGGCCCGGGAACGTCCGCGAGCTCGAGCAGCGGATGGAGGCGCTCGCCCTCGCGGGCTCCGAGGCGGTGACCGCGGGGGACCTGCCCCCCTCCTTCTGGGCGGGCGCGGGGACCATCGAAGAGGCGCTCGGGGGACGGCGCACCCTGGCCGAGCTGAAGGACGCCTACATCCGCGAGGTGCTCGCGCGCGTGGGGGGGAGCCGCACCGAGGCCGCGCGGTGGCTCGGCATCAGCCGAAAGGCGCTCTGGGAGCATTTGAAACGGTCCGGGGGCTGAAGTATCATGTTGGTTCGATACGGGTAGCGCATGTGGGAGATCCGCGTGGTGACGGTGGGGAAGACCCGAGAGGCGGCGGCCCGGAGCTGGGCGGAGTCCTACGCGTCCCGCGTGACCGGCGGATGGCGGGTCCGGATGGCGTCGGTGGCCGAGTCCCGGCGACGCGAGCCGGCGGCGCGGCGGCGCGAGGAGACCGCGGCTCTCTTGGACCGGGTTCCCGCCGGGGCCTTCGCGGTCGCTCTGGACCCCGCGGGGCGCGCTCGCGACACCGGGGAGTTCGCGGCCTTCCTCTCGGGACACAAGGACCGCGGGCGGCCCGTCTGCTTCCTGGTGGGCGG
The DNA here is from genome assembly GCA_021814355.1 of Acidobacteriota bacterium. Classification (GTDB taxonomy): domain Bacteria; phylum Acidobacteriota; class UBA4820; order UBA4820; family DSQY01; genus JAEMPZ01. The sequence goes on along the minus strand of JAKAIJ010000021.1, from coordinate 14,745 downwards.
AGCGCACGGGCTGGACGGGGACGCGCTCGGCGGGACCGAGCGGCTCTCTCTCTCCCCCATGACCATGGCCCACGAGCTGGCGCTCGTGGTGCTGATGGAGCAGATTTACCGGGCCTTCGCGCACAGCACGGGGAGACCCTACGCCAAGTAGGTTTAGGACCTAAGGAGCAGCGATGGACAAGAAGAGCATGAAGCAGTTCGAGAAGCTCCTCCGGGCCAAGCGGGTGGAACTTCAGAGGGCCTACGAGGAAAAGCTCTCCCGTAGCGGGGACGCGGGCTCCGACGGCGCCCTGGACTCGGCGGACGAGGCATCGGCGAACTACAACAAGGAGTTCTGGTACTCCCTCTCGGATTCCGACCGCCAGATCATGCGCGCCATTGACGAGGCGCTCGTCCACATCGCGGACGGGAGTTACGGCGACTGCGTCCACTGCGAGAAGCCCATCCAGAAGAAGCGGCTGGAGGCCGTGCCTTGGGCGCGCCACTGCGTCGAGTGCCAGGAGCTTCAGGACCGCGGGCTGCTGGAGGAGTAGCGACCCATGCGGCAGAAGACGGCGGTCGTCACGGGGCTCCTGATCCTCGCGACGATCGCGCTGGTGACCGTGACGGCCCAGAACGAGGCGGTGCTCCGCCAGGAGTTCGTCCTCTTCGGCGTGCGCATGCGCACCGCCGCCGCCATGGCCCTGGCCCTCGTCTCGGGTTTCGCCGCCTTCGCCCTCTGGGCGCTCGCGGGCGGGCTCTCCCGCGCGGCCCAGCGCTGGATGCAGGACCTGCGCAAGAGCAGCGAGCGCGAGGCCGAGGAAAAGTACCTCAAGGGCCTCGACGCCGCGCTGGGCGACCGGCCGCTCGAGGCAATCAACCATTTCCGGCGCTCGCTTGAGGCCCAGCCCGACTATCTGCCGGCCCTGCTCAAGCTGGGCGACGCCCTGCGGCGCCTGGGGCGGAACGACGAGGCCATCGAGCTCCACCGGCGCGCCCAGGTCCAGCGGCCCTCCGACCTCCCCGTCCTCTACGCCCTCGTGGACGACTACCTCGCCGCGGGCGACCACGAGCAGGCGAAGCGGTGCCTCTCCGAGATCCTGAGGGTCCAGCCCAAGCGGGCCCTGCACGCGTACCGCACCCTGCGCGAGCTCTACATCAAGGAGGGCAACTGGAAGAAGGCCCTCGAGGTGCAGGAGCGGATCTCCGAGGCGCGGGTCCTGGAGGAGGAGCGCGCCGGGGACCAAGCCCTCACGCCGGGCATCCTTTACCAGGTGGGCGTCGACCTCCTCGGCGAGGAGAAGCCCGCCGACGCCGCCGCCCACCTCGAGAAGGTCCGCCGCAAGTACCCCGCCTTCGCCCCCACCTACCTGAAGCTCGCGGAGGCCAACCTGCTGCTCGGCCGCGAGGAGAAGGCCGTGGAGACCTACCTCGACGGGTACCGCCGGGCGGGCTCCACCACCTGCCTGCTCTCCATGGAGAAGATGTTCCTGGACAAGGGCGCCCCCGAGGAGGCCATCGCTCGGTACCAGAGCCTCGTGACCTCTACCGACCGCCGGCTCTTGCCCAAGTTCCTCCTGGCGCTTCTCTACTACCGTCTCGAGGTGATGGACAAGGCGGAGCCCCTCTTCCGCGAGATCGAGGGCAGCGTCCGCCAGTCCGGGGTCGTCCAGTACTACCTCGGGCGCATGCGCGAGCGGCGCGGCGACCCTGCCAAGGCCTGCTCGCACTATCGAGAGGTCATCCGCATCCTGAGGCCCTTCGAGCTCTCCTACGTCTGCCGGGGCTGCGGCGACAAGAGCCCCCAATGGAAGGACTTCTGCGGCAAGTGCCTCGTCTGGGGGACCTGGGTCCCCGAGTTCAAGGACGAGATGATGCAGGAGCTGCAGGAGTCCCACCCCGTCTACTACCAGGAGATCGAATGGGACCGGTCCGCCGGCGCCCTGTAATCCTCGCGGTGCTCGACGGCTGGGGGGCGGGACCCGACGGGGAGTTTAACGCCCTCGCGCGGGCGGGCCTCTCCCGCTTCCCCGTCTGGCGCGCGAAGAGCCCCTACCGCACGCTCGAGGCGAGCGGCGCCGCCGTGGGGCTGCCCGACGGGCAGATGGGCAACTCGGAGGTGGGACACCTCACCCTCGGAGCGGGCCGCGTCCTCTACCAGGAGCTGCCCCGCATCAGCCGGGCCGTCCACGACGGCTCCTTCTTCGAGAACACGGTCCTGCGGGAGGCCTGCCGGCTCAGTCGCGGCGGGACCCTGCACCTCGCGGGACTGGTCTCGGACGGGGGCGTTCACAGCCACCAGGAGCACCTCTACGCTCTGCTCGAGCTGGCCCGCCGGGAGGGGATCGGGAAGGTGGCGGTCCATGCCATCCTGGACGGCCGCGACACGCCGCCCACCGCGGGGGCGGGCTACCTGGAGGCGCTTCAGCGGGCCATCGCCTCCGCCGGCGTGGGACGCATCGCCACGGTGGTGGGCCGCTACTACGCCATGGACCGGGACCAGCGGTGGGAGCGAACCCGGGCGGCCTTCCGGCTTTACACCGCCGGCGAGGGGATCCTCCGCGACGACGCCGCGGCGGCCGTGCGCGAGTCCTACGCGGAGGGCGTCACCGACGAGTTCGTGAAGCCCGTGGTCCTCCCTTGCCCCTACGGCAGGATGGCGGACGGCGACGGCGTAATCTTCTTCAACTTCCGCGCGGACCGGGCGCGCCAGATCGCGAGTGCTCTGACCCAGGAGCCCTTCGATCTCTTCCCCCGCGGGCCGATCCCCCGCCTCGCCACCTACACGACCTTCTCGCGCTACCACCGGGACTTCTCCTTTCCGGTCGCCTTCGAGAAGGAGGACGTCGCCGCCACTCTCGGCGAGGTGCTTTCGGGTCACGGCCTCAGGCAGCTCCGAATCGCGGAGACCGAGAAGTACGCCCACGTGACCTTCTTCTTCAACGGCGGACGGGAAACGGTCTTCCCGGGGGAGGACCGGGTGCTCGTGCCGAGCCCCAAGGTGGCCACCTACGACCTCCAGCCCGAGATGAGCGCCCCCCGGGTGACCGAGGAGATTCTCCAGAGGCTGGAGCCGGGGCGCTACGACTTCGTCCTCTTGAACTTCGCCAATCCCGACATGGTGGGCCACACGGGGAACTTCGCGGCGGCCTGCGCCGCGGCGCGGGTGGTGGACGCCTGCATGGGCCGCGTGGTGGACAAAGCCCTCGGAATGGGCGGCGCGGTGGTCGTCACGGCGGACCACGGCAACCTCGAGCAGATGCGCGAAGCGGACGGCGCGAGCCCCCACACCGCCCACACGACCAACCCGGTGCCCCTCCTCTGGCTCTGCGCCGACTCCGTCGTCCTCAGCGCCGAGCCGGGCCTCGGTCTCTCCTCCATCGCCCCGGCGATCCTCGCCTACATGGGCCTTCTCCTCCCCGACCCCATGCGCGCCACGCCGCCGCTCCTTTGGAAATAGCGCCGAGGGCGCCCCGCGGACAACCGCCGGTTCCTGCCTTCCTTTACGGAAGACCGCCTCTTTGCGGCGACGCTCCTCATCGTTTCCGCGCTCCTGCTACAATCGGATTCCGACGGGAGAGCTCCCATGGCAGGCCCCATCCTGATCGCGAAGGGTAACCGGGGCCAGCACGCCTTGCGGGTCTTCACTCCACTGGACCAAAAGGCGGTGCAGGCCGCGGCCCGGACCTTCCGGATCAACCCGGCGCTGGATGCGGAGGCCGCGCTCACGGAGCCGGGCGTGGACGAAGCCCTGGTCTCGCTCCTGGACGAGAAGGGGCGGCCCGGCGTCGTGGACCGGGCCTTCGTCCTGCCCCCCTCCGGCCGGCTGCCCCCGCTCACACCCGGCGAGCGGAGCGGCTCCCGGAGGCGGTAGGATGCGTCGCGCCGCGGTGGTTCTGTTCGCCGGGCTGGCCCTGGTCTACGCGGGGGTGTGCGCCATCATGTTCTTCCGCCAGGCCTCCTACGTCTACTTCCCGGAGCGCGCCTACGACGCCACGCCCGAGACCGTCGGTCTTCCCTACGAGCCAGTGCGGCTGAGGGCCACCGACGGAGTGGACCTCTCCGCCTGGTGGATCCCGGCGCAAGCCTCCCGCGGCGCGCTCGTTTTCGCCCACGGCAACGGCGGCAACATGAGCCACCGGCTGGACAAGGCGGCCCACCTCCGCAGCCTGGGCCTCTCCGTCCTGCTCTTCGACTACCGCGGGTACGGCGGCAGCGGCGGGGCGCCCACCGAGGAGGGCACCTACGCCGATATGGACGCCGCTCTGGACCACGTGGTTCGGCGGCGGGACGCGGCCCCGCCCCGCGTGGTGCTCTACGGCGAGTCGCTGGGGGGCGCGGTGGCGGTGGAGGCCGCCACGCGGCACGCGTGCGCCGCCGTCGTGGTGGAATCCACCTTCACGTCGCTGCGGGCCATGGCGCGCCACTATTACCCCCTCGTCCCGTCTGGCCTCCTGCGCCTTCGCTACGACTCGGCCGGACGGATAGGCGCCGTGCGCTGCCCCGTGCTGGTGCTCCACTCGCGGGAGGACGACATCGTCCCCTACGCCATGGGCCGCGCCCTCTTTGCCGCGGCGCGCGAGCCCAAGCGGTTCGCCGACCTCCGCGGCAGCCACAACGGCGGCGGCCTCATGGCTTCCCCCGAGGCTCAAAGCGCCCTTGCGGCCTTCCTTGACGAGGTGCTGGGCGATGAGCGGTGAACCCGGAGGCCCGCCGTATAAGGAGCCGGTCGCCATCCCCATCGTCGGGGAGCTGGACCTGCACACTTTCAACCCGAAGGAGCTCGGCACACTCCTGCCCGAGTACCTCGCCGAGTGTCGCCGAAGGGGGATTTTGGAAGTCCGGGTCGTGCACGGGAAAGGCACGGGGACCCTGCGCCGGGCCGTCCACGCCCTCCTGGACCGGACGCCCGGCGTGGAGTCCTACCGCCTCGCGGGAAGCCCCGCCGAGGGCGGCTGGGGAGCCACGGTGGTTGTCCTCAAGTCAGTCGGCTGAACCCGACCGGTTCTTAGCCACAGAGAGCCCCGAGAACACAGAGGGATTCCGAGAGGACATACTTCCCCCTCTGAGCCCTCTATGCGCTCTGTGGTGAGAGCGCGGCCCGGCCTCTACCCTTTCGCCCAGTGGTTCACGGGGCCGCGGCCGCGGCCCAGTTGCGGCGCGGTGGCGATGGCCTCGGTGACGTAGAGCTTGGCCCTGGTCGCCGCCTCGATGGGACCGGCGCCTTTCGCCAGGGCGGCGGCGAGCGCCGCCGAGAAGGTGCAGCCGGTGCCGTGGGGGCTACGGCCGCCGCTCCGGCGGCCCTCCAGCTTGAGCCACCCCGAGCCGTCCCAGAGGAAATCCAGGGAGATCCCTTCGGGGTTGACGGGGCTGTGGCCTCCCTTCAGGATCACCACTCGGGGACCCATCTTCCGGATGGTCTCCGCCGCGGCCCGGAATTCCCCCTCGGTCCGCAGCGGCGCACCGACGAGCGCCTCTGCCTCGGGAACGTTTGGGGTCACCACGAGGGCTAGCGGGAAGATCGCGGCCACGAGGGTCTTCACGGCCTCGGGGGCGAGGAGCGGGGCCCCCCCCGCGGCGCGCATCACCGGGTCCACCACCAGGTTGGTCACGCGGTGCTCGCGGAGCTCGGCCGCCACCGCCGCGATGGTGGGGGCGTTCACCAACATGCCGGTCTTGACGGCGTCGGCGCCGATGTCGTCGAGGCAGGAGCCGATCTGGAGCGCCACGAACTCCGGGGAGAGCGGCGTCACCCCCTGCACCCCAACCGTGTTCTCCGCCACGGCGGCCGTCAGGGCGCTCATGCCGTACACGCCGAATGCGTGGAAGGTCTTGAGATCGGCCTGGGCGCCCGCCCCGCCCGAGCAGTCGGAGCCGGCCACCGTCAACGCGCGCGGGACGGACATGGAAGCCTCCCGGGCCCATGGTACCGCAGGGCGGCGGGAAAGGGGATTCGCCCGCAAGGATGCGGGGAGCGCCCTGCCCGAGGGGGCATGTCGCGCCCTCCGGAAGGTGGCGGAGGCGGACGGACCGCGGGGGACGGACGAGGGCCGGTGGCTTTTTCAGTGCTCTAGGAACCGGTCCGATGCGAACACCGCCCGTACCTCCCCGAGGAACACCCGATGGTAGTCCTTCTCCGGGTAGAACTCTTCGAGCGAGGGCTCGAGAAAGCGCGTGGGCGTCACGTTCATGGAGGCCAGGACCCGGCACTCGAACGAGAGCTCCGCCTGTGCGACCCGCGGGACCGCCACCGTCTCGCCGGGGACCTTCTCCAGCCCCGCGGCCCTCCACTTGTCAAGGTCCCGGCCCGAGCGGGAGCCGCAGAGCTCCAGCGCTCCCCGGTAGGATTCCGGCAGGACGTTGAGGGTGAATTCGGGCTCCGTCTCCAGGAGGCAGAAGGTGAACCGGGAGGGGCGCACGCAGACGGTCACGACGGGCCGGTTCCAGAGGGTCCCGAAACCGCCCCAGGAGACGGTCATCGGATTGGGGCTGCGCGCTCCCGCCACCAGGAGGGCCCACTCCTGGTCCAGGAGGTGGAACGGCCTGAGGACGAGTCTTTCCGGGACGATGCGGCAGACCATGATGCCTCCCCCTCTGCTAACGCCCGCGCGGGTGTTTCATTTCCGCGGGGCCAGGAAGTAGAGCCGCCCCCCTTGTTGCATCTGTCCGGCCATGAGCCCCGCCTGCGCACCCGGCCCGAAGAAGAGGTCCACCCGGCCGGGTCCCGCGATGGCGCCGCCGGTGTCCTGGTTCACCACGAAGCGCCAGAAGGGGTCGTACCCCGCCACGTTGCCCGCGGCGTCGAAGCGCGGTTTCTCGGTGCAGATGAGCGCCGGCGCCCCCTTCGGGAAGAGCGCCGCGTCGGTGGCGATAGAGCGGTTGGGGGTTAAGGGCACGCGGATGTTGCCGTAGGGGCCACCGTCCCCGAGCCGGAAGAAGGTGTAGCTGGGGTTCACCGCCAGCGCCGCGCCCACCTCCTCGGGATGCCCGGCGAAATAGCGCCGGATGCCCTCCAGCGAGACGGTCTCCGGGGTTAGCTTGCCCGCGCCCACCAGGTGCTTGCCCAGGCTTCGGTAGGGCTGGCCGTTCTTCCCGTCGTAGAGGACGCGGACGGCGGTGCCGTCCTCCAGCACCACCCGGCCCGACCCCTGCACTTGGAGGAAAAACCGGTCCACGGGGTCGTCCAGCCAGAGCAGTTCGAGTCCCCGGCCCGCGAGAACGCCCTGGGTATCAATCTCCTCCCGGGTGTAGTAGGGCACGAGCCGGCCGTCCACGAGACGCCCGACGCACCTCGGCGCGGCGGCTCCGGCGGGCGCCGCGCCCTCCGGGGCCTGCTCCACTAGATCGGACGGATGGCGGTAGAGGGGGTAGCGGTAGCGGTCGTCGGGCCTGGTGCGGGCCCGCAGGACCGGCTCGTAGTAGCCGGTGAAGAGCACGTGGCCCTGCCCATCGTCCCCGGGGCTCTGGTAGAGGTCGAACCGCTCGGCCACCCGTGCGGACTTCTCGGCGGCGGGCACCGCCGGGTCCGCCGCCAGGGCCGCCAGGGCCTGAAGGGCCCCGGCCATCTCGGAGGCGGTGACGCTCCGCTCGCCGAACGCCAGCGGGGCGTCAGCGGGCAGCTCGGCGTAGTAGGCGGCGCTGGCCCGGCAAGCCTCCGCAAGACCCCGGAAGGCGAGGTCGTCCTCCACGGGTCCCAGGTCGGCCCACGAGGCGGGGCGGAGGCAGGAGGGGGGCGCGACCGGCGGAGGGGGCGGCTGGGCGAGGGGCGGTGGCGCGGAGGGAAGAGAGGCCGGCGGCTTCGCGGGCGCGCAGGCCAGAAGGAGGCCGCAGGCCGCCAACGTCCCCGCGCCGACCCACACCGTAAGCCCCCGTCCGGTCTTCGCCTTCCCGATCTCCATCTTTTTTAGAATACCACCACCCCGCCCCGGGACGACGGGCCGCGGGGGCGCGCTCCCCTTGCAACGCCGGGGGGCCGTTGTTACCCTGTCCGCTGGGAAACGACGGGGCGGAGCACCGGGCCGCGTTCTGGGGAGTCGCCAAGCGGTAAGGCAGCGGCCTTTGGAGCCGCCATCCGGAGGTTCGAATCCTCCCTCCCCAGCCAGCTTTCCCTCGGAGGCCCTCGATGGAAAACGCGGTCTTGCTGTCCGGGCGCGGAAATCCGGCGCTGGCCCAGGCGATCGCCGCCTACCTGGGCATGACGCTGGGCGAGATCAAGCTCACCATGTTTTCGGACGGCGAGAACTACTGCCAGGTTCTGGAGAACGTCCGTGGTCGCGACGTCTTCGTCCTCCAGCCCACCTGCACGCCGGTGAACGACAACCTGATGGAGCTCCTGCTCATCATAGACGCCCTCAAGCGGGCCTCCTCCCAGCGGGTCTGCGCCGTCATCCCCTACTACGGCTACGCCCGCCAGGACCGGAAGGACAAGCCGCGGGTGCCCATCAGCTCCCGGGTCGTGGCCGATCTCCTCGAGAAGGTGGGGACCAGCCGGGTCCTCTGCATGGACGTCCACGCGGCCCAAATCCAGGGCTTCTTCAGCATCCCCGTGGACCACCTCTTCGCCGCCCCCGTCCTCATCGGCCACGTGGCCTCCCAGGGCTTCTCCGACCTCACCATCGTCTCCCCCGACGCGGGCGGCGTGGAGCGCGCCCGGGCCTACGCCAAGCGGCTCAACGCCAGCCTCGCCATCGTGGACAAGCGCCGCGAGGTGGCCAACGTGGCCGAGGTGATGAACGTCATCGGCGACGTGGAGGGACGCAGTTGCGTCCTGGTGGACGACATCGTGGACACGGCGGGGACCCTCACCGAGTGCGTCAAGGCGCTGCTCCAGAAGGGGGCCAAGGACGTCTACGCCGCCGCCACCCACCCGGTCCTCTCGGGCCCCGCGGTGGACCGCTTTAACGCGTCCCCCATCAAGAAGGTCTTCGTGACCGACACCATCCCGATCGGGGACAAGTCCCGGCGGTGCCCCAAGATCGAGGTGCTCTCCGTGGCCGCCCTTCTGGGCGAGGCCATCAAACGCATCCACGAGGAGTCCTCGGTCAGCTCGCTGTTTGTGTAGGCGCGCCGCCCGAGTCGGGGGCGCGCGGGTCCGTCCGGAGAATCGCGTGAGTGGCCCCGAAGACCGTTCCGTCAAAGCGAGGGCCTTTCTGGAGAGCGGCGCCTACCTGCCCGCCGCCGAGGCCTTCATGGCGGCGGGCGAGTTCGCCTCCGCGGCCCGGGCCTTCGTCTGCGCCAAGGAGTACCCGCGCGCCGCGGAGTGCTTCGAGAGGGCCCACAAGCCCCTCGACGCGGCCCGGCGCTACATGCTCCTCAAGAAGTGGGACCGGGCGGCGCTCCTCTTCGAGCGGGCCGGCGACGCCGTGCGCGCCCAGCTCGCGCGCCAGCAGGCCACCCTCGGGCCGGCCCTGCCGGGCGCGGGAACATCTCCGAAAGCCCCGCCCGCTGCCGGAACCTGGCCCCCGGGCGACCTTTGGAGGAGCCTTGCCGCCGGCGACACGCAAGGGGCCGTCCAGGTCTACACCCGCTCCGGCGGGCCCTCGGGCTGGACCCTTCTGGGCGAGGCCTCCGGAACGGCCCCGCTCAAGGCCCTCGCGGAGATGCTCTTCACGGCCCGCGACTACGCCCTCGCCGCGGAGGCCTTCCGGCGGCTCGAGGACGACCCACGGGCGGCCCAGTGCCTGAGCCTCGCCGGGCTCCACGGGGAGGCGGCGGACCTCTACGCCCGCTGCGGCCAACGGCTCCTCGCGGCCCAGCACCTGGAGAAGGCCCACGCCTGGGACCACGCGGCGGCGCTCTACCGCGACGAGGGCCGCTTCCTGGACGCCGCCCGCTGCCACGAAAAGGACGACGAACCGGTGAAGGCGGCGGGAATGTACCTGAGGGAGAAGAAACCCGACCTCGCGCTGCCGTTGCTTCAGGCGGTCCCCCCGGCCCACCGCGCCTTCGCCCAGTGCCGGCTGCTGGCGGGAAAGATCCTCTTCCAGAAGGGGGAGCGGGAGGTGGCGCTCTCGCTCCTCGGTCCCCTCCTCCAGCACGAGGCCAAGGGCGACGAGGCCTTCGAGACCCTCTACCAGGTCGCGCTCCTTCTCGAACAGGCGGGGGAGGCGGAGCGGGCGCGCGGGGTCTATCTGGGCCTCCAGAAGGCCCGGTTCGGCTACAAGGACGTCTCGGCGCGGCTGGAGAAGCTGGCGCAGGTTCCGCCCCCGCCCAAACCTTCCTCTCCTCCGGCGGCGGGGAGAGAGGCCGGCCCCGCGGCCCCCGACGTGACGCCGCTGAGGGACTGCACCCTCTTCAACCGGCTGGACCTGGAGGAGCTGAGGCGTCTGCTCTCGGTGGGACGGGAACTCCGTTGCGCGCCGGGACAGGTGGTGCTCCGGGGGGGACAGGCGTCGGAGGGGCTCTTCGTGGTCCTGGAGGGCGGGCTTACCATCACGCCGAACCCGGAGCGATCCGACGTGGCGGTGGGATTCCTGGGGCCCGGCGACTTCGTGGGACTCGGCAGCCTCGTTCAGGGCCCTCCCCAGCCCAACGCGCTGGTGGCCACGGCGGGAACGCGCCTGCTCTCGCTGTCCGCCCAGACCCTCGAGGCGCTTACCTCCTCTCAGCCCGAGCTGGGGATGAAGCTCTTCCGCTCCGTGGCCGAGCACCTCTGCCAGACCCTCGTGGCCGAGTCGCAGCGGAACGACAAGAAGTAGCGAGGGCGCGCCAGATCATCCGCCGCGCGCCGCCCCCTCGGCCTTTCCCCGGCTCAGGGGGACGTTTCCGCGGCCCGCTCTTGTCCGGCGGCCTCGGCGGCGCCTTCGCGCCAGGGCACCGGCCGCCCCTGTTCGAGGTCCAGAAGGAGACGCTTGCGCCAGAGGCCTCCGCCGTAGCCCCCCAGATCGCCCGAGGCGTTGACGACGCGGTGGCACGGGATGAGGATGCCGATCCGGTTGAGCCCGTTGGCGTGCCCCACCGCCCGGGCGGCGCCCGCGGCCCCCAGCGCTTCCGCCAGGCTGCCGTAGCTGCGCGTCTCGCCGTAGGGGATCGCGAGGAGGGCCTCCCAGACGCGGCGCTGGAAGGCGCTGCCGGGGCAGACGAGCGGGACGCCGAATTTCCGGACCTTCCCCGCGAAGTAGCCGGACAGCTCCTCGCCGAGCCGCTCCAGGTGGCCGTTCGTGCCCGGGACGATGGGCTCGCCCACCCGCCGCCGCACCGTTTCGAGCTGCGTTTCGAGCATGCGGCGGTCCGTGAACTCCAGCAGGCAGACCCCCTCCTCGGTGGCGCCGGCGACCAGGGGACCCAGCGGGCTCTCCAGCCACGTGACGCGGACGCAGCGCGCCTCGGCCCCCTTTCCCGGCGGCCGCCCGAAGAACCGGCCGAAGGCCTCCCGAAAGCCGCTGTGGGACTCGTAGCCGTGACCCAGGATGACGTCGTCCAGGCGCCGGCCCTCCCGGATGGCCTCCAGCGACCGGCCCAGGCGCCGCCCCCGGCAGTAGGCCTGGAAGGTCATGCCGTAGCGCTTGATGAAGTAGCGCCGAAGCCGCGCGGGGTCCACGCCCAGCGCCCGGATCTGCGCGTCCCTCCACCGGACCGAGGGGTCCTGCTCCAGCCGGTCCAGGACCGGCCGCACCCAGCCGGGCGGCGCGTCCGCCGCCTCCACGGGGCGGCAGCGCTTGCAGGGCCGGTAGCCCGAGAAGAGCGCCTCCCGCACCGTGGGGAAGTACTCCACGTTGGCCGGAAAGGGCTTGCGCGCCTGGCAGGAGGGCCGGCAGAAGATGCCCGTCGTTTTCACCGCCAGAAAAAAGATCCCGTCGTAGGACGCGTCGCTCTCCCGGTATGCTCTCTCCATCTCGGCGACCGGCGGCAGCTCATGCATGGCGGACGACCTCCTTTAGCAGGCTGTTGAAAAACTCCCGTAGGCCGCGAGTTTCTCAGCCGCCTGCTTGGCCCCATTGTAGGGACTCGCGCCGAAAGGCTCCACCGAAAAATGGACAACGATGTGAGGATCGCGCGCACGACGGGTGGCGCGGCCACTCCCCCTCGTTCCTCACGCCTCCGAGATCTCCTCCTCCAGGATCCGTAGGGCGCTGCGTCGCAGGCCGGCCTCCCCCGCCCGCCGCAGGCCGCTCCCCGAGAGCCGCGCCTCCAGCTCCGGTCCCGTGAGCGCCAGCACCGCCGCGGGGGCGGGGGCGAACCACTCCGGGCGAGGCTGGAAGTCGGGCTCCGCGCTGAGGGGCGCCTCCCGGTTGTAGGGACAGACCTCCTGGCAGCGGTCACACCCAAAGAGGTGGCCGTGAAGCCGCGGCGCCGAAGGCGGCAGCTCGCCCCGGACCTCCACGGTCCAGGTGGAGATGCAGCGCCCCGCGTCGAGGACCCGCGGCGCCACGAAGGCTGCGGTGGGACACTCCTTCAGGCAGAGGGTGCAGCCGCCGCATCCGTCGGGGATCTCGCCCTGGCCTACTTCCAACGGGAGGTCCGTCAGGATCTCCCCGAGGAAGAGGTAGGAGCCGTAGGTGGGGTGGATCATCATCCCGTTCTTTCCGAGGAAGCCGAGCCCGGCGCGGCGGGCGAGCGCCCGCTCCAGCACCGGGACGCTGTCGGTGCAGACCCGCGCCCGGAAACCGGCCTCGTGCAGGAGCCGCTCCCCAGCCTTAAGAGCCTATCCCGAAATAGGGCACGGCCGCGCGCTCTGCGCCGGGCGAGCAGGGCGAGGCGGCCGACCGAAGTAAGGCTGTGCGAAGCGCCTTTCGAGGGAGGCCAACAAAGCCATGCGACGCCCGCCGCGAGCGCCCGAAGGGACGGGGCCATCCGCGCGCCTGGCTGCGTCAGCTCGCTCGTCCGATGCCTCCAACATCACCCTTCGCTCGCTTCCTTGCCATCCATCGCGGCTGGCCTCCGTCGCGACCATGCCTTATTTCCGGGATAGGCTCTAAGCCGGCGCCGCACGGTCTTGTGGTAGTCCCGCCCCCAGGCGTACCGGGAGACCCAGGCCCGGCCGACGGCCTCCCGCGAGGGCGCCCGCGAGGCGTTGTAGGGCATGGCGGCCACGAAGGCGCCGCGGACCCAGGGAAAGAGGCGGCGGGGGTCCAGCCGGGCGGCGGCGGTGCGCCGGAGGTAGGCCAGGGGGCCTTCGAGCCGGGCCCGCAGGAACCGGGCGTACCTCTCGGCGTCCCCCTCCACGGCCTCCAGAGACGCGGCGCCGACGAGGGGGAAGCCCGCCGCCTCGAGCGCGGCGAACACGGCCTCCCGCAGCCCCGGCGCGCCGGTCACGGGGGGCGGGGCGGCACCGGGGAGCCGGACCGCATGCGCGCGAGAAGCTCCTGGAAGCCGGGCTCCCCGCGCAGGCTCTCCAGGTCGGGGTCCCGGGCCATCCCGTCGGCGTCCCGGAACCCGTTGGCCACCGCCTTCTCGAGCCGCCGCAGCGCCCCCTTCCTGTCGCCGAGCCTGGCGTAGGCGCAGGCGCCGTTGTAGGCCAGGAGGGCGTCCCCGGGGGCGAACTCCAGGGCTTGGTCGAAAACCCGCGCGGCGGCCCCGTACTCCTTCTCGTAGAAGAGGCCGCCGCCCACGTCGCCGAGCTGGGCCGCTCCGCCCCGAAGCAGGAGGGCGGCGAAGTCCGCCGCGAGTCCCCCCGCCTCGCCCCGCCTCTTCACCGCCCGCATGGCGCCGAGGAGGGCCTCCTCGCCGCGCCGCAGGTCCACCCGCTCGCGCAGGGCCTCGAAGTCCGGCTCGAGGGCGAGGCGCTCTTGGACCTCGGGGTCCTGCTCGAGCTCCGCGGCGCGCGCCGCGGCGGCGGCGGCGCCGGGAAGTCCCCGAAAGAGGGCGGCCGTCTGCCGGTACTTCCTCCACGCCGCCGTTCTGAGCCCCGAGGCGGAAAGAGCCGCCGCGGAGTCGGCGCGCGAGGCGAGGAGCCGCGCGGCGAAGGCGGGGTCGTCGGGCAGGGTCCCCCGGCGCATGGCCGTGAGCTGGAGGTACTCGAGCCCCTCGCCGAGCAGCGCCTCCGGGGGCCACCGGTGATCCCCCGCGAACTCCTCGTACCAGTGCGCCACGCCGAGTTTCGTCAACTGCTTCTCGGCGCGGGTCATCTCGAAGAGGTTGAAGTCCCGGCAGCCCACCAACAGGTAAAGGGAGAGGGGACACCCCGGCGGCACCTTCCGGATCTCGGGATCGAAGGCCCCCGAGGTGACCACCCCCTCGAAGCGGTCGGGGTGGCTGAGCGCGAGGCAGAGGGCGGCCCGCCCCCCGCCCGAGAAGCCGGCGGCGGCGGCGCGGCGGGGATCCATCGGGAACCGCGCCTCCACTTCGTCCCAGAGCGCCTTCTCGATCTTGACGATCTCGGAGCCCGCGGCGTTGCTCGAGTCCAGGGAGCCCACCAGAATGTAGCCGAACCGCTCCGCCAGCGCGCGGAACCGGAGGACGGCGTCGTCCCCGCGCCCGTCGGGGGAGAAGCAGAAGAGAACGGGCCACTTTCGGTCGGGGGCGTAGCCCACGGGGAGGTAGAGGGCGTAGCTGTACCGGCCGTCGGACCGGCACGTCACCCGGGGGACCACCTGTCCCCTGGGGAACTCCTGCGCCGCGGCGCAGACGGCCGCCAGCGCGAGACCCGCGGCGATCCCCGCCGCGCGCGAAACCCGGCGCGGAACCAGGCTCCGAGAACCGGAACGCGGCGTCATTGTCATTGCGATTCTGTCACCTCCCGTCGCGACGGGACTGCACCGCCCCGCCGGTTTCCACCTCACAGCCCCTGGATGACGACCACGTTCCCCGCGGAGTAGGCGTTGAACT
>JAKAIJ010000020.1 GCA_021814355.1 Acidobacteriota bacterium | reverse complement strand
CAATAGCATCGCAAGGTGGGACGGAACCGCCTGGGCGCCCCTTGGATCGGGCATCAATGGTCCCGTGAATGCCCTGGCATGGGGCGGGACCGGCCTTTACGCGGGGGGGAGCTTCTCGACCGCGGGCGGTGTGGTTGCCAATAACATCGCCAAGTGGGACGGGAGCGCCTGGAGCCCCCTGGGCTTGGGCATGGACAACACTGTAGATGCCCTGGCGTGGGACGGCGCCCACCTTTATGCGGGTGGGAGTTGGTTCGCGGTCGCGGGCGGTTTGGCCGCCAACCACATCGCCATGTGGGACGGAACCGCCTGGGCGCCCGTTGGATCGGGAATGGACGACGGCGTCCTCGCCCTGGCGTGGGGCGGGGGCAACCTTTATGCCGGCGGGTGGTTCACCACCGCGGACGGTGTTGTGGCGGCCAATCACGTCGCCAAATGGGATGGAAGTTCGTGGAGTTCGCTCGGCTCGGGTACGAATTGGAACGGGTGGGTCTACGCCCTTGCGTGTGACGGTGCCGGCCTTTACGCCGGAGGGGATTTGATGACCGCGGGTGGAAAGGTCTCCGCCCACATCGGGCGCTGGTCGTTAGACCTCGACGGAGATGGGACGGCCAACACCTCGGATTGCGCACCGATGGACGCGACGGTTTGGGCCGTGCCGACCGTCGCGCGGCAACTGATGCTGACGGGCTGGCCGGCGACGACGCTCGCTTGGCAAGCGCCCAGTTCTCCCGGAGGGACCGCGACCCTCTACGACGTTTTGCGAAGTGTGTCGGCGAGCGATTTCTCCTCGGCCACGTGCGTCGCGTCGGGCATCAGCGGAACGTCCTCCTCAGATTCCGCGACGCCCTCGGGATGCTACTACTACCTCGTCCGCGCCAAAGATTCGTGCGGCGACAGCCTCGGCGCGGGCTACGCGAGTTGTCCGTAAGAAGACCGAAACGGAGAACCGGCGACGGGGCGGATCGGCGAAGAAGAGAGCCCGCCAGGGTGGGTATCGCCCTTTTGATACCCACCTTTTTTTCTCATTCGTCTCTCGACGTCGTCAGTTGGTCTGAACTCCACCATCATGGTGGGTAACGCCGCGCTCCGCGCCGCTTTTACCCACCCTACGCGCTTTGCGTCCTTCGCTTCCTTTGCGGCATCTCGTCGAAACTGACCCGCGCGAAAGTTGCCGGGCGCCTTTTCTTTTCTTACGTTACAGTTGTCTTTCTTTGGGTCCCTTTGCGCTCTTGGCGTTCTTTGCGTCTTTGCGGTGAACGGTTTTTCTTTCGCATCGGTGTTAGGAGACGCCTCCTACAACGGCAGCGGCCGCTGCCCACGCACCCACTTACTCACTTACCCACGTACTTTCTCTCCGCGTCTATGCGTTACTAACCTTCCAAGTTCTTTTCTCCATCTTTGTCTTTCTCTGTGGGCTCTGTGTGCTCTGTGGTTAACCAAGGTTCAACATGTGCGAATGTCGCTTCGAGGACGCCGCCTGCGACGGCGTTGGCTTTGTCGGAGATCGTGAAGCACAGGCGCCTGTCCCCGCGGGGATCCACGTCTCCGACCTTCTGTCCTTCGCGCGCTTCGAGGCCGTCGTGGAGCAGTCCCCTCACGACGCCGGCGATCGAAGCGTTCACGTCCTGGTTCCCGACGCGGGCGACGGGGTCTCCCGCCCGCATGAGGTCTCCAATCGCGGCAAGGCCCTGGAAGGAGCCCGCGCAGGGCGCGCGCAGGACGCGCTCGGCTCCCGCCCCGCCGACCTCGCCCGGGATCCCTGAGTAGGGCGCGGCCTGGCCCTTCCAGATCACGCGGCCCAGGTCGTGTCCGCGCTGGGTCTCCACGACCGCATGAACGTCCTCTCCCGCCGTAAAGCCGGGCCCAAGGCCGATGACGCACGGCGCCAAGCCAAGGGAGGTCGGGACGGCGGGGCGGACCTTCCCTTTGAGCATCGTCGCGTCCACGAAGAGCGAGGGCTTCAACACGGAGAGGGACGCCATCTCGGGATCCACGAGGACGGCGACGTTGCCTGTTTCAACGAAGCGCAACGCCTCCTCAGGGCCGGAGGCGAGACGGGCCTCCGCGTCCTCCACGACGATGCGGCCCTCGAAGACCGCCGAAGCGAAGGCCACGGCGCGGCGGATGACGGTCGGTCGGGCGACCTCCAGGTGGACAACGGCGAAGCCGCAGAGGTGGAGCCTGCGCCCTACTGCCGTAGCAAGGTCTCCCGCGCCACGCACCACCGCCAACCGAGTCATCGCATCACACCAGAGAAGAAAGGCATCTCACGCCAAGACGCAAAGAGCGCCAAGAAAGACAGCGCTTTGAGAAAAAAGATTGCTTTCCTTTGCGTTCTTTGCGGCTTTGCGCGCCATCTCTTTATCTTTTCCCCGAGCGGACGGCGATCATTTCGGCGATGACGCTGACGGCGATCTCGTCGGGGGTGTCGGCCCCGATGTCAAGCCCCATCGGGCAGCGGATTCGCTCCAGGACATCGTCCTGCACGCCTTGCGCGGCCAGCGTCTTCTTGATGAACCCCAACTTCTTTGCGCTCCCCATCACCCCGAGGTAGCCGCAAACGCCCGCGTGACGGCCCGCCAGCGTTGCGTCCATGTCCGCCTCGCGCGTCACGACGACGGCGAAGTCGTGGGGACCCGGAGGCGTGAAACCCTGTGTGAACGTCTTGTCGGTCTTCACGAGGGTTGCGCCCGGAAGATAGGCCGCCGGATCGAGGTGCTCTTCTCGGTCGTCCACGACCTCCACCGCAAAACTTGCGGCGGCCGCCCAGCGCGCGATCGCTTTGCCCACGTGGCCGCCCCCGAAGACGATCAGGCGGTCGGGCGGGCAGACGGGCTCGAAGTAGACCTCGCAAGCCCCGCCGCACTCCATCCCGAGGCCCGATTCCGAAAGGGAATAGGACTTCAGTGCTGGTCTCCTTTGGGCCAGACATTCCAGCGCGTCCTTAGTGACCTGCGCCTCCAAGCTTCCCCCGCCGAGGGTGCCCACGACGTCACCCGAAGGCAGGACGATCATCTTCGCGCCCGCGTCGCGCGGGCTCGACCCCGTCACCTTGACGATCGTGGCGACGACGAGGAGGGAATGTTCGCGCAGCAACTCCGCCAGTTCTTCGTAAAAGCGCCTCACGGCAGACCCTCCAGAAGTTTTTTGTAGTCCTCCGGCGTGTCCACGTCAAAGAGGGACGGCCCCTTCCGCTGGACCTTCTCCACGGAGGCCCATCTTTTTTCGATGAGGGCACGGCCCCCGACGTCTCCTTGCAATGCGCGAAGCTCGGAAAACAGGGAGCGCGCGAAAAGGACGGGATGGGACGGGGCTTCCGTATCCTCAACCGCTACGACAATCTCGGCGTGCGTGGATTCAAACCGTGCGATCAGCGCGTCCACTTCGGTCGCCGTGACGCCGGGCACGTCGCCGGGGAGGAAGAGGGCCGCCTCGCATGCTTCGGGAAGGGCCTTCAACGCCGCGCGGATGGAAGAGGCGCGGCCCCAAGCCGCATCCGCGTTGACGATCCAGACGACAGGCCGCGGCCCGCTTTCCTTTTCCATCGCGCGCCGCACGGCCTCGGCGTCGCGCCCCAGAACGCAGATCACCGGCTCGGCTCTGGAGCCCGCCACGGCGTCCAGCGCGGCGCAGAGGAGGGACCGCCCCCGGTAGGGAAGGAGGAGCTTGTTGGAGCCCATCCGCTCCGAAGAGCCTGCGGCCAGGACGATTCCAGCGGTCTTCACGTCACACCGGCTGAAAATGAAAAAGACATTTCACGCAAGGCGCCAAGAACGCAAGAAGCGAAGAACAAAGAAAACGTCTCACGCCAAGACGCCAAGTGCGCCAAGAAGAAATACTTTGTTCTTCAAAGACATGATCCTTATTTTCCTTTGCGACTTTGCGCGAATCAGTTTCTTTTCTTCATGTTCTTACTTCCCAGCCTTTGCGGCCTTCGCGTCTAGTTTTCTACTTGTTTTTCCATTGCGGCGCGCGCTTCTCGTCGAAGGCGGCGAGGCCTTCGAGGACGTCCTTCGAGGCCATCAGCTCGTCAAGGAAAACCCGCTCCGCCGCGTCGAGGCGCGGCAGGAAACCGGTCTGCCCGTCTCCCCGGAGGGCCTTCTTGATCAGGCGCAGCACGTGGGGGCTCTGCTGGAGGAAGGGAGAGAGGAAGGCGGCGAGGGAACCCTCGGCGCCCTCGTCGGCGAAGACCCGCAGGGCGAGCCCAGCCTCCAGCGCCTCCCGGGCGCGCAACGGCTGTCCGCCGCAGCAGATTTCCATGGCGCGACCCCAGCCGACGCGGGAGGGCAGAAGGGCCGCCGCCACGGGGGGCAGGAATCCGAGCCCCACCTCGGGCTGGCCGAACTTGGCCCGCTCGGCGGCCAGCACCATGTCGCAGCCGAGGGCCAGCTCGCAGCCGCCGCCCAGGGCCGCGCCCTGGACGAAGGCGGCGGTGGGATAGGGCACGCGGTCCAGAACGCGAAAGAGCCCGTGGAACTGCTCGATCATCGCGTCAGCCTTGCCGGGGCGGTGCTCGTCAATGTCGGCTCCCGCCGAAAAGGCCTTCCCCTCCGCGCGGACCAGAAGGACCTTGGCCTCGCGGCTGGCCGCCGCCTCCTCGAAAGCCCGCCCCAACTCCTCCATCATGGGACCGTGGAGGATGTTCAACGGCGGGCGGTTCAGCGTGACCTCGAAAAGCCCCGCTTCGACCTTTACGCGAATGAAGTCAGCCATCGTCACACCTCAATAAGAAAACAGAATAATCTCACGCAAAGCCGCAAAGGACGCTAGAAGCTAATGACAAAGAAAAGCATGTCGCGCAAAGCCGCCAAGATCGCCAAGAAAAGAAATCATCTGCGTCCATCTGCGTCATCTGTGGATGGGTTCTTTTGTTTTTCTAGCTCATGTTCTTTATCTTTGCGCCCTATGCATCTTTGCGTGGAATGTTTTTCTCTTGTTTTCCTCTGTGCCTCTGTGGTTCAACCTTCTTCAGGAAACACCGGCGTAACCTTACGGTTCTCGTCGAGGGCGACCATGTGGAAGATCCCGCTGGTGCAGAGGGTCTTCTCCTCGGTCTGAAGGTTCTCGCGGTACATGTCCACCTTCACGCGCATGCTGGTGCGGCCGACCGACACGACGCGGGCCTCGACGACGGCCACGTCGCCGCCCCAGATCGGAATCTGGAAGTCCACCCGCTCGATGGCGGCCGTCACGGTGGTGTGCTTGCACAGGCGCATCGAAGCGAGGCCCGCCGTGAGGTCCATCCAGGCGACGGCGACCCCGCCGAAGAGAGCCCCCAGGTGGTTGGTGTCGGGGGGCAGCACGTGGTGGACGGTGGCCGCAACGCCTCTCGAAAGGTCCATGTCATCCCTCACTATCAAGACAAGAACTTCTCACGCCAAGGCGCCAAGAACGCCAAGAAAAATTTTCTTGATCCTCAAAAACCAGAATCACGCTTTTCCTTTGCGCTCTTTGCGTCTTTGCGTGAAATGTCTCTTTTTTATGTCTTTCTCCGCGTCTTCGTGTCTCTGCGGTTCAAGATTCTCTCCGGATGACCATCGCCGTGGTGACGCCGCCGCCGCCGCAGATGGCGGCCACGCCGAATTCCTTGTCGCGGGCCCGCAGGGCGTTCTGGAGGGTGACCAGGATGCGCGCGCCGCTCACGCCGGTGGGGTGGCCCAGGGCGATGGCGCCCCCGTTCACGTTGACGCGCCCCCAGTCCCAGTTCAGCGCCCGTCCGTTGGCGAGGACCTGCACGGCGAAGGCCTCGTTCACCTCGACGAGGTCCATGTCCGAAAGGGCCATCCCCGCGCGCTTGAGGGCGAGGGGGATCGCCTGGGCGGGCCCCTCGCCCATCGTCTCGGGGGCGACCGCCGTCTGGGCGTAGGCCACGATCGAGAAGAGAAGCGCGAGGCCACGCCGCGCGGCCTCCTCGCGGGTGGAGAGCACCAGCGCCGCCGCGCCGTCCGACATGCCGCAGGCGTTCCCCGCGGTCACCGTTCCGTCCCTGCGGAAGGCCGGCTTGAGGGCCGCCATCCTGGAGAGGTCCACCTCGCGCCGGAAGGTCTCGTCCCGCTCCAGGGAGGCCGCCTCGCCCTTCCGCGCGGAGGGGATCTCCACGGGGACCACCTCGGCGTCGAAGGCGCCCGCGTCCCAGGCGGCGGCCGCGCGGGCGTGGGACTGCGCCGCGTAGCGGTCCTGCTCCTCGCGCGAGATGGCGTACTTGGCCGCGAGGTTCTCCGCCGTCTCGCCCATCCCCTGGCCGGTGAGAGGATCAATGCTGTCGGACCAGCCGTCGAGCAGCTCGCGGTTGCCCATCTTGAACCCCTCCCACCGGCAGTTCTTCAGCAGGTAGGGGATGGTGCTCATGCTCTCCATGCCGCCCGCCGCCACGACCTTCGCCTCGCCCAGCCTCAGGGCGTGGGCCGCGAGCGCGACGCAGCGCATCCCCGAGGGGCAGGCCATGTTGACCGTGACGACGGGAACCGAGAGGGGAATGCCGGCCCGGACGGCGGCCGTGCGCGCGGGGTTCGGGCCGTTGCCCGCCTGGCGGCAGGAGCCGAGGATCACGTCGTCCACGTCCTTGCCCTGAAGGCCGCAGCGCGAGAGGGCCGCCGAGACGGCGCACGCGCCTAGGTCGTAGCTCGCCACGTCCTTCAGCGTCCCGCCGAAGCGCCCCATGGGCGTCCGCGCCGCGCTCACCGCCACCACGTCACGAAGCTCGATCATGGAGAACCTCTTAAAGGACTGTTTAGGGTTTAGAAAGCAAGTACAACCAGCCTTCAACTCTAAACTCTAAACTGCCTTTCTACATCGCTTGGCCGCCGTCCACGCGGATCACCTCGCCGGTCACGTGGCGGGCTCCCTCGGAACAGAGGAAGGCCACGACGGCGGCCACGTCCTCCGGCTGGCCGACGCGTCCCAGGACGATTTCCTCGAGCGAGCGCCTTCGTGCTTCCTCGGGCATGGCGGCGGTCATGGCCGTCTCGATGAGCCCGGGAGCCACGGCGTTGACGGTGACCTGGAACCTTCCCAGCTCCCGCGCGGCGGCCTTCGTGAGGCCGATGAGCCCCGCCTTGCTCGCGCTGTAGTTGGCCTGTCCGAACTTGCCGCGCAGGCCGTTGATGGAGGCGACGTTGACGATGCGCCCCCAGCCCCCCTCCTTCATGAGCGGCGCGGCGTGGCGGATGCAGTGGAAGGCCCCCTTCAAGTTGACGTCCAAGACCTCGTCCCACTGAGCTTCGTCCATCTTCCAGAGGACGCCGTCGCGGTTGATCCCCGCGTTGTTGACCAGGATGTCCAGGCCGCCCAGGGCCGCGCGAGCCTCCTGCACGGCCCGCCCCGCCTCATCGTAGGAGGCCACGTCGGCGCCCAGCGCCGCGCCGCGAAGCTCCGCGGCCAGGGCCCTGAGGCCCGGGTCCGCGGCGTCCCGGTCCAGAAGCGCCACGGCGACGCCCTGTCGGGCCAGCTCCCTCGCCACGGCGGCTCCGATGCCCCGCGCCGCCCCCGTGATGAGGGCGCACCGTCTCTCGAGCGTCCTCTCCATCAGAGTCTCGTTCCGCACGAACAGCAGAAGGGCGCGGCCTCGGGTAGGTTCTTGGCGCCGCAGGCCTTGCAGGCGGCCTTCGGCGCCCCCCAGGGAAACTCGCTGGACTTGCCCTGGGCGGCGCGGGCGCGCAGGCCGCGGTAGTCGGCCTTGCGCTTCTCCACGAAAGCGCCCATCCCCTCGGCCGGTTCCCACGCGCAGTAGTGGATGGAGAGCCAGTCGCGGGCGTGGCCCACGGTGCCGTGCCAGGAGAGATCCTTCCAGAAGTTCGCCTGCTGCTTGGTGTAGCGCGTGCACTCGGGGAACTTGTCCACGATCTGCGCGCACAGGTCGTTCACCGAGTCGTCGAGCTTCGAGAGATTGATGGCGTAGCCCTCGGCGCCCTTCTGGGCGAGGGCGACCTGCTCCTTCGTAGCCCTCTCGAGGAAGGCGCCGTCCTTCGTGACCGAGGGCGCCACGCGGTTCACGAGGCCCCACTCGAGGGCCTGCCGGGCGGAGATGCGCGGGTTGAGCAGGAGCATCTCGCGGGCCCGCTTGTCGCCCACGACGAGGGGGAGCCACTGCGTCGCGCCGCCGCAGGCCACCGAGCCCACGCTGGTCCCCACCTGTCCGAGGTAGGCGTGCTCGGCCATGACGGCCAGGTCGCAGGCAAGGACCGACTCGTTGCCGCCCCCCACCGCCATCCCGTTGATGCGCGCGATGATGGGCTTGCCCGCGTTGAGGATGCTCTCGATGTAGGCCTTGAAGAGGCCCATGTACTTCCAATAATCGCGGGGCCGCGAGGTGTACTCGCGCTCGTACTCCTTCACGTCGCCGCCCGTGCAGAAGGCCTGGGTGCCCTCGCCCGTGTAGACGACGACGGCCACCGCGTCGTCCTCGGCGGCGTCGGTGAAGGCCGCGGCGAGCTCACGAAGGGCGGGCGTGGAATAAGCGTTGAAGTTCGCGGGCCGCCGGATCGTGACTCGCGCCACGAAATCCCCCTTCTCGTAGCCCACCTCCTGGAAGCCGTAAAACTCCGCGGGACGGGATGGGAACATCGGCATGGCAGAACCTCCTCTTGTCCGGTGCAGCGGGTCTCGGGGCCTTGCCGGCCCGGGGTCACTTGCCGTCGGGGGTCAGCCGGGTGATCCGGTCGTCCAGGTGCGTGTCGTAGCCGTTCTCCTGGTAGATGGCCTTCACGAGGTCCTCGTGCTGCTCGAGGACGCGCCGGCGGACCACCTTCATGGAGGGGGTGAGCTCGCCGCTCTCCAGGGTCAGCTCCCGCGGCAGGACCGTGAAGGCCTTCACCCGCAGGTAGCCCGCCCCCAGCTTTTCGTTCTGGTGCTTCACCTCGTCTCGGAAGAGCTGGTGGACGTCGGGGCGCGCGAAGAAGGCCGCGTCCAGCTCGCCCGCGATCTGGCGCTCCTGCGCCCAGGAGCGGAGGTTGCGCAGGTTGGGGAAGAGCAGCGCGCCGATGAAGTCCTTCCCCATGCCCACCGCCACCGCCTGCTCGATGAACCGGCTCGTGGCGGTGAGGGCGTTCTCCACCATCATGGAGGAAACCTTCTCGCCGTTGTTGAGCTTGAAGAGGCCGTCCACGCGGCAGATGATCCGAAGTCCCAGGGGGGTGATCTCGCCCACGTCCCCCGTGTGGAACCACCCGTAGTCGTCAAGCACCTGGGCGGTGCGCTCGGGGTCGTTGAAGTAACCCTTCATGACGTTGGGGCCGCGCACCAGGATCTCGCGGTCCTCGGTGACCAGCACCTCGACGCCGGGGATGGGGCGGCCCACCACCGAGGGGACGCGCTCCATGTCGGGGGAGGTGAGGGTGACGCACGGCGAGGTCTCGGTGAGCCCCCACCCCTCGAGCACCGGCACCCCCTTCTTGGCGAAGTAGTCCGAGCAGTCGGCGGGAAGCGGCGCGGCGGCGGTGAAGACGAACTTCAGCTTGGGGTGGAAGAGCGCCAGGTCGGTCTCCGAGTCGAGCCGCGCCTCCGTGACGAGGGCCTGGAAGATCTTGGGGACGCTGAAGAAGTGGGTGGGGCGGACCTCCTTCCAGTTGTGAAGGAGCCGGGGAAGGTCCTTGCCGTAGCTGTCGTCAATGCAAAGGGTGGCGCCGGAGGCCAGCGCGGTGAACCGCTCGAAGAGGCCGCCGAAGGAGTGATGCCACGGCAGGTAGGAGAGGAAGACGTCGCCGTGGCCCACGTTCCAGACGTGGGAGAGGGCCCGCTGCTGGGAGAGGATGTTGTGCTGGGTGAGCACCACGCCCTTCGGCGTTCCCGTGGTGCCCGAGGTGTACATGATGAGGCAGGGGTCCTGGCTGCGGATGGAGAGGGCGGCCTTCTCGAAGGCGGAGGCGTCGGCGGGCTCGAGCAGGTCGTCGAAGGCCACCACCCGGGGGTCCTCGCGGTACCTCTCCACGTCATGGACCAGGACGATCTTCCGAAGCCGCTTCTGGGCCTCGGTCTGGAGGACCTTCTCGAGCTGGCCCGCGTCGGGGACCAGAACGACCTCGGCCTCGGCGTGGCCCAGGATGTAGTCCACCTGGGGCGGGTAGTAGCCCGCGAAGATGGGCACGGAGGTGGCGCCGACGCTCATGACCGCCAGCTCCCAGATGAGCATCTCCTCGGTGTTGCGGGAGTAGACGGCGATCCGGTCCCCCTTGCGCACGCCCATGGAGAGCAGGGCGCTGCCCACGCAGCGGATGCGGGCGTAGAAGTCGGCCCAGCGCAGACCGAAGTACTCGCCGTCGTGCTTGCGCTCCTTCAGGACGATGTGCCGGCCCCACTCGGAGGCGCGCTTCTTCAGCATGGAGCCGATGGTCGCCTCCACCTTGCCGAGCGGGATCCGGTTGTTCATGTAGGTGCCTCGCATCGCTCCTCCCTCCGCTCTCGCGCCCTCAGCTCTCGCGTCCTCAGCTCCCGCTCTCGAGCGCCAGGACCGCCGCGCCCAGGGCGCCCACGTGCTGCGGGTGGGGCAGGACGGTCACCTCGTCCTTCGTCATCTCCCTCAGGACCTCCACCAGGACCGGGTGGTGCTCCACCACCCCGCCCGCCAGCGCCAGGGTCCCCGGCCCGGGACCCATGTCCACCACGCGCTGGGCCACCGAGCGGTAGACGCCACGGGCGATGGCCTCCAGCGAGAACCCCCTCCGCAGGAGGTCCAGGACCTCGGTGGCGGCGAAGACCGAGCAGAAGGAGCTCAGCGGGGCGCACTCAGTGGTTCGCGCGGCGAGGGCCCCCAGCTGGTCCGGCGAGGCGCCGAGCCGGATGCCGACGATCTCCAGGAACGAGCCGGTCCCCGCGGCGCACTTGCGGTTCATGCGGTAGTCGGTCCGCCGCCCCTTCTCGTCCAGAAAGACGATCTTGCTGTCCTGGCCGCCGATGTCCACCACGGTGCAGGCGCCACCCGCCAGGGTGAAGGCCCCCTTGGCCAGACAGAGGATCTCGCTGCGGGTCCGCTCGCTCTCGCCCACGTCGTCCCGCCCGTAGCCGGTGCTGATGGTGGCGGCCAGGTCCGCGGTCCCGAGGCCCGCCGCGCGGCAGGCCTCCTGGAGCGCCGCGGAGCCCGCGCCGCCCAGGTCGAGCCCCGTGGGAAGCACGGCCCGCCCCACGGCCCGTCCCGCGGCGTCCACCACCACCGCCTTGCAGCAGGCGCTCCCCACGTCAACGCCGGCGAAGTAGGTGCTCACGCGCGGGCCTCCTCGAGCTGCTCGAGGAAGACCTCGATCCGCACCCGGGACTCCTCGAGGGCGAAGCAACGGGGGTCGTTCAGGTCCCCCTCGAGGACGAGCACGGGGAGCCCTTCGGCCTCGCGCAGCCTGCGCGGCATCCCGTACCGGGAGTTGGTGTTGTGGGGGCACGTCTTGGAGTCGTGGAAGAGGACGCCGCCCGCTCCGAACTCCTTCGCGAGCCGCGCGATGTAGGCCTCCTTGTAGGCCTCGGACCGACAGATGAAGATGGAGAGGTAGGCTCGGGCGAGGCTGCGCCAGGGATCCGCCGGGTCCTGGGCGTCCAGGATCCAGGAGTTGCAGTAGGTGGAGGCCACCAGGGCGGTCCGCATCCCCGCGAAGAGCCCGGAGAGGTTCTTGAGCTGGCCCCAGATGGGCATCCCCTCCCAGTAGACCCGGAACCGCTCGCCGGGCACCGCGCACGCGCCCGACGCGACGAGGGACTCGAGCTCGGCGCGGAGCGCGCGGTAGTAGTCCACCGCCTCCCGGGTGCCGCGCAGGACCACGATGGGGGCCATGTGGATGGTGTGGTCGAAAAAGGTCCAGGGCGCGGGCCGCGCGGCCGCCGCGCGCAGACAGGCGCCCCAGAGCAGGCTCGCCTCGCGGCTCAGGGCGATGGTCTCGAGGAGCGTCTCCATCCGGAAGGGGCGCGGCGCCAGGGGGGCGAGCTCGTCGCGGACCCTTTCGAACTGCGACGCCACGGAGGCCACGGCGTCGTCCGTTACCTCGTCCAGCTCGCGCGGGGAGTGGACCCCCACCGCCGGCACGCCGAGGGTGCGGGCGTACCAGGAGAACCAGTCCTTCACCTCGCGGCACTGGTTCGTGTTGTAGACGAGGATCGTCGGGCGGGGGACGCGCGCCAGGCCGTAGGCCTTGGTCAACGGCGTCACCCCGGCCACGAAGGCGCCGATGTCGCTCGTCAAATAGGAGCAGATGTCCTGGGAGTAGCCGAGGGCGTGGGCCCCCGCCATGGTGGCGCCGGCCATCCGGCTCGCCCCCAGCATGGCGCCGTGGTTCTCGGGAAAGAAGACGCGAAAGCCCATGGCGCGCAGCAGCTCGGCGGGCCCCACGCTGGTGCACCACGCCACGGGCGGGCCGCCCCCGGCGTCCGCCTCGCCGAGGTCGGCGAAGTAGGCCGCCATGAGCGCCTTCAAGCGTCCGTTGGACTCGAGCTGCGCCCCGACCTTCTCAGTCATCCGCGCTCTCCCCCTGAAAAACAGAAAAACCCACCGCAGAGGCGCAGAGGCGCGGAGAAAACTTCTTTGTAAAGATAAAGTAAAGAAGAAAAGAGATATCTCACGCCAAGGCGCAAAGAACGCAAAGTAGAAGAAATGTCTTCTGAAGAAAGAAGTACTTTTCTCTTCGCCCTTCTTGGCGGCCTCTGCGTCTTTGCGCGAAACGCCTTTTTCCTTGCCTTCATCGGCCTCTTCTGCCAGAGCCAAGCCACTTCTCTGCGTCTCCGCGTCTCTGCGGTGAAGTTTTACTTTCCCTTGAAGACCGGGCGCTCGCGGCCGGCGGACTTGAGTCCCGCCAGCGCGTCCTCGGTGGCAAAGATGGTCTCGAGGTGGGCCAGCTCGTTGGCGTAGGCCGGCTCGTCGGAGAGGGAGGTGTTCCGGTCCACCAGCTCGAGGGCGTAGCGCACCGCCACGGGGGCCTTGGAGCGCACCGTTTTGAGCAGGGAGGCGGCCTCCGGGCCGGAGGCGTCGAACCCCTCGCCCAGGAGCGCGGGCGGGTTGCCCGCGAAGGCGGCGCGCAGGGAGGCGAACTCCTTGCGCGGGCCGACGGGGGGCGAGGCGGGTTGGGCGGCCACGGCGCGCAGGGTCTCCTCCAGCGCGAGCGGCGGTACCAGGAGGTCCACCAGCCCGAGGTCGTAGGCCTCCTCGGCGCCGACGATGCGCCCGGTCAGAAGCAGGTAGCGCGCCAGCTCGGCGCCCGTGCGCCGGGCGATGCGGAAGGTCCCCCCCAGGGCCGGGTAGATCCCGATGCCCGTCTCGGGAAAGCCGAGGGCGCACTTGGAGGTGGCGAGGACCCGGTGGGCGGTGAGGGCCAGCTCGGCGCCGCCGCCCAGGGCCAGGCCGTGGAGGACCGCGGTGACGGGCTTGGGGCAGGCGGCGATCTTCTGGAAGAAAGTCTGGCCGCGGCGGGTGAAGGCCTTGATCTCCGCGATCCGTCCTCCCTCGATGGCCTTCACGAAGAAGCGCACGTCGGCGCCCGCCACGAAGGCCTTGCCGGCGCCGCGCAGGACGATGGCCTTCACCGCGGGGTCCGCCGCGGCGCCGTCGAAGGCCTCCTCGAGCTGGGCGATCACCTCGGCGTTGAGGGCGTTGAGGGCCTCGGGCCGGTTGATGACCAGCTGGGCCACCCCGTTCTCCCGGTGGACGTCCACGAGGCGGAAGTGCCAGGGTTTGGCCGACTCCGCCCGGGCGACGAGGCCGGGGGCCACCGCGAGGGAGCGGTCGTGGGCCGCGAGGGCCTGGACGGCCTTCACCGCCTCGGCCACGCCGCGGCGGTTCATCCACTCGAAGGGGCCGAGGCTCCAGCGGAGGCCGATCTTGGCGCCCCGGTCCGTGTCCTCCAGGCTCGCCACCCCCTCCTCCAGGATCTGGCCCGCCACCGCCCAGGTGGCGGCGAAGAGGCGGTCGGCGATCCGGCCGGCGGGGGCGCCCTCCACCGGGCCGTCCAGGGGCCAAGTCCGGCCCGACTCGAACTGGTGGCGCAGCCCCTCGGCGGGCTTGTAGAAGGCGCCCAGTCGCTCGCCCAGGCTGGCCGCCGCGTGGTAGGCGATGGGCACGCCCGTGACGTTCATCAGCTCGAAGGGCCCCATCCCGATCTTGAACGCCTCCTTCGCGGCGGCCTCGATGGCGGCGATGGAAGCCGCCTTCTCGTCGAGCATCCGCACGGCCTCGTTGAGCCAGGGGACGAAGAAGCGGTTCACGCAGAAACCGGGGGAGTCGGCGGTGGCGATGGGGGTCTTGCCGGAGGCGGTCATGAGGTCCCACGCGAAGCGCACGGCCTCGGGGGGCGAGGCGGGGCCGGGGATCACCTCCACGAGCCGGTTCTTCACCGGATGGTAGAAGAAGTGAAGCCCCAGGACCCGCTCGGCGTGCGAGAGCCCCTCGGCGATCTCCCGCACCAGGAACGAGGAGGTGTTGGTGGCGAGAATCGTCGCCGGCGGGCAGATCTTGTCCAGGGCGGCGAAGAGCTCCCGCTTGATCTTGAGGTCCTCGAAGACCGCCTCCACGACCAGGGCGCACCGAGCGAGCTCCGCGCGGTCCGTCGTGGGGCGGAGCCGGCCGAGGGTCGCCGCGCGGGCGTCCGCCGTGAGGGCCCGGCGCTGCACGCCCTCGTCCAGGACCGCCGTGATCCGCTCCATCCCCTTGTCGAGCTGGGCCTGCCCAAGGTCGCACAGGACCACCGGGAAGCCCTCCATGGCGAACTTCTGGGCGATCCCGCCGCCCATGACTCCCGCCCCCACGACGCCGATGGTGCAGGTGGCTTCCGCCACGGCTCACCCCCTCTCCAGAAGGACCGCGGTGCCTTGTCCGCCGCCGATGCACGCCGAAGCCAGCGCCCGCGAGCCGTCGCGCCGCGCGAGCTCGTAGAGGAGCGTGGAGACCAGCCGGCTCCCCGTGGCCGCCAGCGGATGGCCCAGCGCGATGGCGCCGCCGTTCACGTTCGTGCGGTTCAGGTCCAGCCCCAATTCCTTCGCCACCGAGAGGAATTGGGCCCCGAAGGCCTCGTTCACCTCCACCAGGTCCACCGCCGGGAGGTCGAGACCGTATTGCTCGAGCAGGAGCCGGACGGCCGGGGCGGGGCCGATGCCCATGATGGCGGGGTCCACCCCGGCGGTTGCGGAGCCCGTCAGCCGGCCCAGGACCTTCAGCCCCCGTTCCCGCGCGGTCTGCTCGTCGCAGAGCACCACCGCCGCGGCGCCGTCCACGATGCCCGAGGAGTTGCCCGCGGTCTGGACGCCGTCCTTGGCGAAGACGGGCTTAAGCCCGGCGAGCTGCTCGGGCGTGGTCCTGCGGGGGTGCTCGTCGCGTTCCACCCGCTCCACTTTCCTGGGGAGCTGGACCTTGCGGGGCTGGAGCCCTTCGGCCTCGAGGGCCCCCGCGGCCACCGGGACGATCTCCTCGGCCAGGCGGCCGGCCTCCTGGGCGGCGAGGGCCCGCTCCTGGCTGCGCAGGGCGTGGGCGTCCACCTCGCCGCGGGTGAGGGCGTACTTCTTGGCGAGGTTCTCGGCGGTCTGGCCCATGCTGAAGTTTACCGAGGGATCCAGCAGCTCGGCGGTGAGCGTGTCCACGAAGTCGGGCCGCCCCATCTCGAGCCCCGACCGCGCCCCGTAGGAGGCGACGGGGTTGCGGGTCATGCTCTCGGTGCCGCCGCAGAGGACCACCCGGGCCTTGCCCAGGGCGATCTGCTCGGCGCCCGCGACGAGGGCCTCGAAGCCGCTCCCGCAGATGCGCTGGACCAGCAGCGCCGGGCTGGAGAAGGGGACGCCGGCGTAGAGCCCCACGTGGCGGGGCAGGTAGAAGGCGTCGGGGCCGCTCTGGGCCACGTTGGCGAAGATGACCTGGTCCACGTCCCGGCCGGAAAGGCCGCTCTGCGCCAGCGCCGCCCGCGCCGCCACGATTCCCAGGTCCGTGGGGTTAACCCTGGCGAAGGCTCCCATGAAGTCGCCGAAGGGCGTGCGCTTGGCGCCCACCACCGCGACGCCCTCGTAGCGAGCGCCGAACCCGCCGTCCCTGCCCCGGAACCCCCGCGCCGTCGCCGCCATATGGCGTCTCCTTTTTTCTCAGAAAGAGTGCATCTCACGCCAAGAGCGCCAAGAAAAATATGGGCTCTAAAAGCAAAACCACGTCATTTCCCTTTGCTTTTCCTTTGCGTCCTTTGCGCCTTTGCGTGAGACATACCTTCAATGCTTGCGATTCTGTCCCGCGGGTCGGGCGTGCCGGTGCTCGAAGGCCTTCACCAGCCGGGTGAACATGTCGTTCACCGGCGTGGGAACGTTGTTCAGCGAGCCGTAGTAGGCGATGCGTCCGTTGATGAAGTCAATCTCGGTCTCCCGGCCCGCCTCCACGTCCACCAGCATGCTCGGCTTGTGCGGGCCGCCCTTGTCCAGGTACGCCATGCAGAAGTTGAAGAAGCCGGGGCCGAAGTCGTAGCCCGAGAGAGCCGCCACCTTGATGCACTCCTGGAGGAGGGCCTCCACGATGCGGTAGGTCTCGCTCGAGTCCATCACCTCCCGCATGGTCATGCCGGTGACCGCGGAGATGGGGCTGAGCGCGGCGTTGAGGATGGTCTTTTCCCAGACGTAGCGCTTGATGTCGGCCTCGGGCCGCGTGTCCAGGTAGACCGAGTTGAGCAGGTCGGCCACGGAGCCCGCGTGCTCGCAGATCCCCTGCCGGCAGTTGCACCCGATGTGGTTGGGTTTGTTGAAGAAGTTCATGGCGACCCGGCCGGGGGCCGTGACGTTGCCGGCGTAGTTGATGACCACGCGCAGGATGCGGTGGCGGTTGAAGGCGTGGGCGATGAGCTCTTCCGTGTCCAGACCGTTCTGGAGGCTCACGAGGACCGTGTCCGGCGAGAGGACCCGCTCCACCTCGTGGAGGATCTGCCGGATCACGCAGGCCTTCACCGAGAGGACCAGGAAGTCGGGCTTCACGTCGGCGAGGTCGGAGATCTTGAGAAAGCCCCCCGTCACGTCCACCGTGACGTCCCTCAGCCCGGTGATCTGGAGCCCCCCGGAGAAAATGGCCTCCAGGTGCTCCTTCC
This sequence comes from Acidobacteriota bacterium, assembly GCA_021814355.1. Classification (GTDB taxonomy): domain Bacteria; phylum Acidobacteriota; class UBA4820; order UBA4820; family DSQY01; genus JAEMPZ01. Next base: position 1,596 of record JAKAIJ010000020.1, on the reverse strand, counting down.
AGATGTCGGCGAGGTACACCTCCTGGCCGGCCTCCACCAGGTGCGCCGCCAGGATCGAGCCCACCGGGCCCGCGCCCACGATGCCGTACCGCATGGCCTTCTCCCCGCGCGCGGAACGCGTCCGTGACGAGGCGAATCATATCCAGAGGAGAGGAGGAAAGCAAGGGTTCCGGGTCCCGCGGATTCCCGCGCCGCCGCCGTTGTCGGGAAGCCCCCGATGCGGTATCGTAAACCCAGCGGAGAGCCCATGACCGGGGAGACCCTCTTCGACGACGGGCGGCCGGGAGCGCCGCGGCTCATCACCTTCGGAGCCCCCAAGGGGGGGATGGGGACCACCCTTCTCGCGGCCAACCTCGCCATCCAGCTCGCCAAGAAGGGGCGCAGCGTCCTGCTCGTGGACGGTGCCCTCACCGAGTCGGCCTGCCACCTCGCCCTCGGGATGATGAAGCCCGAACGCCACCTCGGCTCCCTCGCCACCAAACAGGTGGCGGACCTCCCCGACGCCGTCGTCCCCACGCCGGTCAACAACCTCTGGCTCCTGGCCGGGAGCCCCGACGTCCCGGAGGCGGCGAACCTACCCTACCTCGTGAAGCAGAAGGTGCTCACGGGCCTGAGGCAGACCAGCCAAGACTACGTCCTCATTGACGCGGGCTCCGGGACCGGCGCCGACACCCTCGATTTTCTGCTCGCGGGCTCCATCATGATCCTCGTGAGCCAGGCCCAGACCACCTCCCTCGAGCCCTTCTACCGGTTCAGCCGGGCCCTCCTCCACCGCTTGCTCATGGACTGCCTCAACAAGAAGCGCTACCAGACCCTCGAGGCAAAGCTCAACTGGGCCTCGCCCCTGAGCGGACTGCGGGAGGTGGACGAGACCACCGAGCAGGACCTTGCGGCGGTGGAGGGGGGCGTGCGGGCCCGTCGGTTCGCCTTCGTCCTCACGGGGCTCCAGAGCGAGAAGGACGTGCGCCTCGGGACCCAGATCGAGGGCCTCCTGCGCCGTTACTTCCAGGCGCCCTTCAAGTTTCTGGGCGGGGTGGAGTGGGACGACCAGGCCCGGGCCGCGGCGCAGAGCCTCGAGGCCATCTCGAAGGTCCACCCCATGTGCGCCTTCAGCATGTCGGTGGAGAAGCTCGCCAACATCCTCCTGCGGGAGGAGAACGAGGCCCGGCCGCCGGAGGGGATCCTGGACGCGCCCTCGGCCGGGGACGGGGACGCCAACGCATACACCCTCCTCGAGATTCCCTACAACGCCACGCCGAAGGAGATCCAGGCGGCCTACACCCGCAAGCTCGAGCCCTACCTCGAGGCCTCCCCGCTGACGGTGGGCCTGCTCACCCGCGAGCAGCGCGAGGGGATCCGCGACGGGTTCGAGCAGGCCTACAAGACCCTCGTGAACAGCGGCCTCCGCCAGCGGTACGACGAGGAGCTCCTCATCCGGGGGCTCATGCGTCCCGAGGAGCGCGTCGAGGAGTACCGCGAGCCCGGGAGCGAGGGCCCCGGCTCCTTCGCGCCAGCCGCCGAGGCGCCGTCTCCGGCGGAGGACACGGCCTCCCGCGCCGCCCGCTCCCTCGATGCGGTCCTCCAGGAGGTGAAGTA
>JAKAIJ010000239.1 GCA_021814355.1 Acidobacteriota bacterium | reverse complement strand
AACCTCTACGCGCCGGACCTGCCCGACCCCGACCTGCTCATCCGCACCAGCGGCGAGTTCCGGGTGAGCAACTTCCTCCTGTGGCAGATCGCTTACGCGGAAATCGCCATCCTGGACGTCTTCTGGCCCGATTTCGGGAAGCCCCAGTTCTACGAGGCCGTCCTCGACTATCAGCGCCGCGAACGCCGCTACGGCGGCATCGGCTCCCCGCCGGCGGCCCCGGCCGCCGCCCCGCGGGAGGGGAGGCCGTGAAGCGGGTCCTGACGGCGGCGGTCCTCCTGCCGCTCTTCGCGCTCGCGGTGCTCGCGCCCGAGCCTGCCTGGTTCGCCGCGCTCGCCGCGGCGGCGGCCCTGCTCGCCCTCCGGGAGTACTTCGGCATCGCCGAGGCCTCGGGTCTTTCGCCCTTCAAGGCCCTGGGGGCGGTCTGGACCCTGGGGCTCCTGGCCGCCGCCTTCCGTCCGGATCTCGTCCCGGCCTCCTGGGTATCTGGGCTAGTCCTGCTGGGCGCGGGGGGGCAGGCGGTCCTCTCCGGAACGGCGCCGGCCGACCTCCTCCGGGGGGTTGCCGCAACGGCCTTCGGCGCCCTCTACCTCGGCTTCCTGCCCGGGTTTCTGCTGGCCCTGAAGGGGCTGGACGGGCGCCGGGGAAGCGGGTACGTCCTTCTCGTCTGCACGGCCGTCTGGGCGGGGGACACCCTCGCCTTCTACGGGGGGCGCCTCCTGGGGCGGCACGCCCTGGCGCCCCGGCTCTCGCCCGGCAAGACCTGGGAGGGCGCCCTGATCGGCGCCGCGGGCTCGTTCGCCGCCGCCGGCCTCGCCTCCGCTACCTACCTGCCCGAGGTGGCCTGGCCCCACGCCCTCGCCCTGGGCGCGCTGGTCTCCGTGGCGGGTCCCTTCGGAGACCTCTTCGAGTCGGCCCTTAAGCGCGGCGCGGGCATCAAGGACTCCTCGTCCCTTTTGCCCGGCCACGGCGGGGTCCTCGACCGCATTGACAGCCTCCTCTTCGCCGCCCCCGCGGTCTTCCTCTACCAGCAGGTGGTGCTGCCGTGAGCACGGGCGTCGTCCTCCTCGGCTCCACCGGCAGCGTGGGCGAGACCGCGCTGAAAGTCCTGCGGCTCCACCCGGACGCCTTCCACGTGGTGGGGCTTGCGGCGTGGCGCCGGGTGGAGAGGCTGGCCGAGCAGGTGCGCGAGTTCCGGCCCCGAGCGGTGTCGGTGGGGCGGGCGGAGGACGCGCGCAGGCTCCGGGAGGCGTTCCCCGGCCTCGAGGTCCACAGCGGGCCCGACGGCGCGGTCCGGCTGGTGGAGCACTCCGAGGGCCACACCGTCGTGGCCGCCATCGTGGGCTCCCGCGGACTCGCCTCCACCTACCGCGCCGTCCAGCTCGGGCGGCGGGTGGCGCTCGCCAACAAGGAGGCCCTGGTCATGGCCGGCCGCCTGATGATGGAGGCGGCGCACCGCAGCGGGGCCGAGCTGCTCCCCGTGGACAGCGAGCACTGCGCCGTCTTCCAGTGCCTCAAGGCGGAGAGCCCGCGCCACGTGCGGCGGATTCTGCTCACCGCCTCCGGCGGGGCGCTGAGGGACCTTCCCCGGGAGGCGCTCCCCGAAGCCCGGCTCGAACAGGTCCTGGCGCACCCCACCTGGAGGATGGGACGGAAGATCACCGTGGACTCGGCCACCATGATGAACAAGGGGCTCGAGGTGATCGAGGCCCACCACCTCTTCGGCGTGCCCCTGGGGCGCATTAGCGTGGTGATCCATCCCCAGAGCCTGGTCCATTCGATGGTGGAGTACGAGGACGGCTCGGTCCTGGCCCAGCTCGCCGCCACCGACATGGCCCTGCCCGTCCAGTACGCGCTCACCTACCCCGCGCGCCTGCCCGGAGCGATCCCGTTCCTGGATCTCGCCGCGGGCCCGGCTTTGACCTTCTCGGAGCCCGACCCCCTCCGCTATCCCTGCCTGGGGCTCGCCCGGGAGGCCGCGGCCCGCTCCGAGGGCCACGCCATCGCCCTCAACGCCGCCAACGAGGTGGCCGTGCAGGCCTTTCTCGACGGCCGCATCCGATTCGGGGCCCTCCCGGGGGTCATCCGCGGGGTCCTGGAGCGGACCCCCGACGCCACGCCGTCGGGTCTCGAGGAGATCTACGGCGCGGACGACTCGGCCCGCCGCCGGGCTGAGGCCCTGGTGGCCCGGGCGGGGGGCGCGGCGTGAGCGGGGTCCTCTCGGCCGCCTTCTCGGTCGTGGTCTTCCTGCTCGTCATCGGGGCCATCGTGCTCGTGCACGAGATGGGCCACTACCTCGTGGGCCGGCTCTACGGGTTCGCCATCGAGGCCTTCTCCATCGGGTTCGGGCCCAAGCTCCTCGACCGTCCCGGCCGCCGCAACCGCTGGCAGCTGCGCTGGATCCTCGTGGGCGGCTACGTGAAGTTCGTGGGGGAGATGGACAACCCCGACTGTTCCGTTCCCGAGGGGATCGAGCCGGCTTCGGTGTTCTCCCGCAAGCCGCGCTGGCAGCGGTTCCTCGTCCTCGTGGCGGGAGTCGCGTTCAACGTCTTCGCCGCCTACCTGCTCTTCGCCGGCCTCGCCTGGTACGGCGTGGAGGAGTCCATCACCCGGGACCGTCCCGCCCTCATCGGGCTGGTGGCGCCCGGCTCTCCCGCGGAGCAGGCAGGCCTTCGCCGGGGGGACCGCGTGGTGAGCGTGGACTCCCGCCGCGTGAAGAACTGGCAGGAGGCGGAGCAGGAGTTCTTCACCCTCATCTCCAAGCCCTACCCGGTGACGGTGCTGCGCGAAGGAAGGGAGCTCTCCGTCCTGGTGACGCCCCAGCAGGTGACCATCCTGAAGCAGCCCATGGGGAGCATCGGGGTCTTCTCGGTCCGCCCCGCCGTCATCGGGGCCGTGGGAGAGAAGACTCCCGCCATGGAGGCGGGCCTGAGACCCGGGGACGTCCTGCTGGAGGTGGAGGGCGCGCCCATCGAGTACTGGGACCAGCTCCAGCAGGCCCTCGCCGACAACGCGGGGACACCCGTGCACCTGAAGGTGAGGCGGGGGCAGGGGACCCTCGCAGTGGACCTCGCGCCCCGGTGGGACGCGGAGGCCAAGCGATACCTCCTGGGGGTGTTGCCCCAGGAGACCACCCTGGTGCGCTACCCCTTCCCCGCCTGCCTCGGCAAGGCCGGCGCCCTCGTGGCCGAGCAGTCCACCTTGGCCTTCCGGACCTTCGCCAAGCTCCTCGAGCGCAAGATGCCCATCAGCGCGCTCTCGGGCCCACCCACCCTCGCGTACATCTCCGGCGAGGTGGCCCGCACGGGGCTCTACAACCTTCTCTTCCTGCTCGGCGTGATCTCGGTGCAAATCGGCATCTTCAACCTCCTGCCCGTGCCGGGCCTGGACGGCGGCCACGTCTTCGTCCTCGCCGTCGAGTCCGTCCTGCGCCGGGACCTCCCCCTTTCGGTCAAGGAGTGGATCATGCGGGTGGGCTTCGGACTCCTCATCGTCCTCTTCGCGGCGATCGTCGTCCTGGACATCGCCAAGTTCTTCTGAGGCGGTCGTGGCCGAGACCCGCTGGGAGGAGATCCTCGAACCCTGGAGCCGCCTCGTCACCGTGCGGGTCCTGGGCCGCCCCTTCCAGGTTCCCGAGAACAACCTCCTCCTGCGGGGCTTCCAGTACCTGGCCCCGGAGCGCGTGCCCTACGGGGACTTCTGCTGGAACGCCCAATGCTTCAACTGCCGGTGCCTCCTGCGCCGGGGCGGCGCCGAGACCTCGGTGCTGGCCTGCCAGACGGTGGCGCGGGAGGGCGACGAGCTGCTGGAGGTCTCGCCCGAGGTGGAGCAGGTTCTCCGCGACGTTCTGAGGGCGCCGACTCCATGAGGAGCCTCCGCGTGGACCTCGCGGAGCCCTCCGCCGCCGAGGAGCTGGCGCGGGCGCTGCGGGAGCCTCGATCCCCGCTGCTGTTCGTGGCGTCGGGCCGGCCTATTCTCGGCGCGCCCGCGGTGGAGGCGCTGCTGGCCCATCCCTACCCGGTGGCGGG
>JAKAIJ010000238.1 GCA_021814355.1 Acidobacteriota bacterium | reverse complement strand
CGTAGCCGTCGAAGGTGAGCGGCATCAAGGGAAGCTTCCGCTCGAGGTAGCCCCGGTAGTCGTCGCAGATGGCCGCCAGCTTCGGATCCCGCGGATCGCGCAGGGGGTCATTGAGCAGATAGGCGAGGCCCGCCACTCGGCCGAACCGGTAGGCCACCTCTTCGAAGGGGGTCTGGCGCTTGGCCAGGTCCGGGATCTGTTGGATCTCGGTCTGAAGGACGGCGGTGAGAACTCCCGACGGCTGGTTCCGCTCCTTTTCCACGGCGTCCAGCAGGCCCCGGTCCACATAGCCGCGGTAGGCCGCGAGCACCCCCCGAAGGGAGGCGGGGGCCAAGCGGAGGGTGGAGGCCGTCATCTTGCTGAGGGCCCCCGGCCCGAAGGCGGGCGCGGCGGGGAGGGCGGCGACGGCAAACAGCAGGGCCGCCGCCCCCCCGAGCCACCTCAGGCCATGTTGCGGATGATGGCGTCGCCGAACTCGGAGCACTTGAGCTCCTTTACGTCCTTCGCGCCCTCGGCCTTCATGAGGCGGGCGAAGTCGTAGGTCACGGTGTGGGCCGCGATGCTCTTTTCGAGGCCGCGGATGATGAGGTCCGCCGCCTCGTTCCACCCCAGGAAGCGGAACATCATTTCGCCCGAGAGGATGACGGAGCCCGGGTTGACCTTGTCCAGGTTGGCGTACTTGGGCGCCGTGCCGTGCGTGGCCTCGAAGACCGCGTGGCCCGTCACGTAGTTGACGTTGCCGCCGGGGGCGATGCCGATGCCGCCCACCTGCGCCGCGAGGGCGTCGCTGAGGTAGTCGCCGTTGAGGTTCAGCGTGGCGATGACGTCGAACTCGTCCGCGCGCGTCAGCGTCTGTTGGAGCGTGATGTCGGCGATCGTGTCCTTGATCATGAGCTTCTTCTTCCACTTGCCGTCGCCGTGGGTGGGCCAGAGCTTGAGGGTTTCCTCGACCTCCTTGATGATCTCGGCCTTCTTGTCGGGCGCGAACATGTCGAGGCCCGGCTCGATCATCCTGGCGTTGTCCTCGTTGCCCAGGGCCGGGTTCGCCTCCGTGTTGCCGAGGATCCAGGACTCGCGCTGGGTTACCGTCTGGTCGCGGAACTCAGTCGTCGCGACCTCATAGCCCCAGTCCTTGAAGGCGCCCTCGGTGAACTTCTGGATGTTGCCCTTGTGCGTGATGTTCACGCTCTTCCGGTGCTCCTTGAGCGCGTACTGGATGGCCGCGCGGCAGAGGCGCTTGGAGCCCTCCTCGGAGACGGGCTTGATCCCGATGCCGGAGCTCTCGGGAAAGCGGATCTTCTTGACGCCCATCTCCTTCTGGAGGAAGGCGACGACCTTCTTCACGTCGGGGGTGAAGGCCTTCCATTCGATGCCGGCGTAGATGTCCTCCGTGTTCTCGCGGAAGATCACCATGTCCACCTTCTCGGGCGCCTTGACGGGGCTGGGCACGCCCTTGAAGTACTTCACGGGGCGCAGGCAGACGTAGAGGTCGAGGAGCTGGCGCAGAGCCACGTTGAGGGAGCGGATGCCGCCTCCGATGGGCGTCGTGAGGGGCCCCTTGATGCCCACGAGGTACTGCTTGAAGGCCTCGACGGTGTCGTCGGGGAGCCATTCGTTGAACTTCATGAAGGCCTTCTCGCCGGCGTAGACCTCCATCCAGGCGATCTTCCGCTTTCCGCCGTAGGCGATCTCCACGGCCGCGTCGAGCACGCGTCGGGAGGCGCGCCAGATGTCGGGCCCCGTGCCGTCGCCCTCGATGAAGGGCAGGATCGGGTTGTCGGGGACGCAGAGGGCCCCGTCCTTCATGGTCACCGGCGCTCCGTCCGCCGGCGGAGTCACGTTCTTGAACGCCGCCACGCTGGCCTCCTCGCCTCTCTCTGGGAAAATCCGGACCCCTCACCCTCACCCGCCGTAAGGCTCCGCGGGACGGTTCCTAGAATAGTTTAGTATAGCCGTGCCGCCCGACATGGGTCAACCAGTTCGGGGACCTTTGCCCCCTGCTTGCTCCGGGGCGCGAGTTGAATTAGAGTGGAGGCGTCCCCGGGGGCTCGATGTCGGAGTACGCGGTCAACTGCTGGAACTGCCTCGGCGAATACGACGCCCTCACCGCCGTCTGGTGCTCCTGCAACCCCAACCGGCCGACCAAGGTCTGCCCCTTCTGCCTCCAGTGCTTCTGCTCCTCCTCCCAGGAGTACATGGACAAGTTCTGGCGGGGCGCGCCCCCCGAGCTGCTCCAGGACAAGGAGATGCTCTCCCAGGCCCGGGCGCCCCTCGGGGAGGCGTTGGTGCGCGCCAAGGCCATCACGGCCGACCAGCTCCTCGCGGCCCTGAAGGCGCAGAAGGCCGGCGGAAAAAAGCTCGGCGAGGTGCTGGTGGAGCTGGGCTTCGTGGCCCGGGACACCCTGGATTACTTCCTCTCCCAGCAGAAGAGCGTGATGCAGCTCTCCCTGCGCGAGGTGAGCCTCGACCCCATGCTTATCGCCTCGGTGGGGGCCCGCGACTGCGCCCGGTTCCTGGTCGTCCCCGTCAGCAAGGAGAAGCTCTCCAGCAAGGAGATCCTCTCCCTCGCCATGGCGCGGCCGGGGGACGGGGAGGCCATTGACTTCGTCCAGAACGTGACGGGGTGCCAGGTTTTACCCATGCAGGCCTCTTCGGAGGAGATCCGGGACGTCCTCGCCCCCTTCCTGGAGGAGGCTCCCGGGGAACCGGCGTCCGCCGGGGAGGAGAAGCCTCCGCCGGGGTTGAACCTTGCCACGGACCTCCTGCGCAAGGCCCTCGCCCGGGCGGTGAGCGACCTCTACGTCGAGCCCAACGAGCAGGAGGTGGCCGTCCACATGCGCATTGACGGCATCCTCTACAAGTCCAAGCCCATCGCCCGCGAGTACCAGGCGGTCCTGGTGAGCGAGCTGAAGCGCCTCCTGCGGATGGACCACGCGGTGACCGACCGCCCCCAGGAGAGCCGCGTCGTCATGCGCGCCGAGAACAGCCGCTTCGAGGTCATCGCCCACAGCCTGCCGACCCGCTTCGGCGAGAACCTCTCCCTCAAGCTCATCAACCGGGACACCTTCCTCAAGAGCTTCGACCAGCTCGGCCTCCCCGAGGAGGACGAGCGCATCCTGCGGACGGCGCTCGCGTCCCGCTCGGGGCTCGTGCTCATCACCGCGCCGCTCTTCCACGGGTCGAGCACGACGCTCTACTCGGTGATGAACGACTTGGCCCGGGACACCCGGCGCAAGGTCATGAGCATCGAGGTCCAGAGCATCTGCCCCGTCCCCAACGTCTCCCAGATCTCGCTCGGGGAGAACGGCCAGGCGGAGGCCACGCTCACCACCCTCAAGGCGCTCGCCACCATCCAGCCCGACGTCTGCGTCCTCGGCGACCTGCTCGACTCCGCCAGCATGATCACCCAGATGCACAAGTTCATGGGCCAGATGCTGGTGGTGGCCACCCTCGAGGCCAACCGCTCGGCCCAGGCGGTACAAAAACTCCTCGACCTGGGCATGCCCGCCCCGGACCTCGCCCAGGCCCTGCAGGTGGTGATCAACCAGCGGCTCCTCCGCCGGATCTGCCCCGAGTGCCGCCAGCCCGCGGGGCTCTCCCTGCGGGCGCTAGGGCTGATGGGGCTCACGGAGGAGGAGGCCGCCGGGCTAGGGACGGTGAGCCAGGGGCAGGGCTGCGAGGCCTGCTCGGCCATCGGCTACCGCGGGCGCATCGCCCTCTTCGAGACCCTCGCCCCCTCGCCGGCGCTCCGGAAGGCCATCGCGCGCAGGGCCTCCGAGAAGGTCTTGGAGCGCGAGGCGTACCGGGGCGAGACGGCCACGCTGCGGACCCGCGCCCTGGCCGCCATCCGGGAGGGCCTCACCACCCTCGAGGAGTTCCAGAAGGGCAACTTCTAGCCCGGGTTTCTCAACCGGGAATCGAAGCGAAACGGTGGAGAAGCCCGTGGATGCAAGAAAGGCGACCGAGGCCACCGGAGGCGTAGTCTTGCACTACGTTGAGGATGGCCGGCCGAGCCTGACGCCGCAGACGCGG
>JAKAIJ010000237.1 GCA_021814355.1 Acidobacteriota bacterium | reverse complement strand
GATCTGTAGGCTCCCGCGGCCGCCTCCCACCCCGTTAGGCCGTGGACGCTCGCGAGGAACTCCAGGTGCTCCCAGGCGGTGAGCTTCTCGTAGAGGTAGGGGCGGTCCTGGACGTAGGCGAGGACGCGCCGGAAGGGGAGGGCGTCCGCGGCGACCGGTTCGCCGCAGACCGCCACCGAGCCGGCCTCGGGCACGAGCAGGCCCGCCACGCAGCGCAGGGTCGTGGTTTTTCCGGCGCCGTTGGGGCCCAGGAAGGCGTAGATCTCGCCGGGCCGGGCGCACAGGGAGAGGCCCGAGACCGCCTCGAAGCGCCCGTAGCGCTTGGTGAGGCCGCGGATCTCGAGCGCGGGCGCGGCGGTCACGGCCGCTGCCGCCCGGGAACTCTAGGGTGGGCCGGAAGGGGCAGGGGCGGCCGCCCCTCCAGGTGGATGCTCTTGGGCCGGGTGGGGCACTCGCGGTAGCAGAGGGCGCAGCCCGTGCAGTGTCGCGGGTCCACCAGGATCCCCTCGCCGTCCACCGCGGCGATGGCCTTCTCCACGGGGCAGACGTCCACGCACCGCGTGCAGGTTACCTCCCCGGTGGAGAGACAGGTGTCGCGGTGGATGACCGCGCGGCCCATGCGCCGGTCCTCGCTGGACGAGAGGGCGTCCTCGGGGCAAGCCTCGATGCACTTCCCGCAGAGGTCGCAGGGGCCGATCTCGATGTCGAGAACGGGGGTGCGGAGGCCCATGAGCGGGTGCTGGGCCCGGATCAGGATGGCCGGAGGGCAGGCCTCGATGCAGGCGTCGCAGCGGGTGCATTTGGCCAGGAAGAGGGGCTCGAGCCGAGCCCCCGGCGGCCGGAGGAAGGTGAAGGGGAGCTCCCGGCGGCGCGGGGAGACGCCGGGGTCCGGCGATGGGGCGCCGCGCGCGGCGCGAGACGCGTCTCGCGCCGCGTCCACCAAAAGGAGCTTTCGCAGGAAGGATGCTCGGTCCAGCGGTTCGGCCATACCGTAAATTATAGCGCACGCCGCCGCGGACCGGGTGGTACACTGGGGCCGGAGAGAGACCCATGGGACACGCGATCGCGGAGATGAAAGAGGGCGAGGGCTACGAGGGGGTCCTCTGGCTGGTGAGCGGACAGGTCCGTCAAACCAAGAACGGAGACCCCTACTGGGAAGGAACCTTTCAGGATGCCACCGGAAACCTCCCCGGCAAGCTCTGGGACAGCGGGGGCGGCCGCCGGGGGCGGGTGAAGGCGTCGGCCGAGGCCCTCCAGCCGGGCCGGGCGGTCCACGTGCAGGCGGTGGTGGACGCCTACCAGGGAGCCCTCCAGCTCAACCTCTCGTCGGTACGGCCGGCGGCGGCCGGGGAGTACGACCCGAGCTGGTTCTCGCCCCGGAGCCGGCGCCCCCTCGAGGAGATGCTGGCCGAGTTCTCGGCCCTCGTGGAGGGCGTCCAGAACCCCGCCCTGGGCGGCCTGCTGCGCGCCTTCCAGGCGGACGGCGACGCCTTCCGCCGCTTCTGCGAGGGCCCCGCCGCCAAGGCCATCCACCACGCCTGGGTGGGCGGGCTGCTCGAGCACAGCCTCGCGCTGGCACGGGACGTTCTCGCCCTGGCCCCGCTCTACCCCCAGTTGGACCGGGATCTCCTGATCTGCGCCTGCGTCTTCCACGACGCGGGCAAGGCCTTCGAGATCTCGAGCGACCCCGGCTTCGACTACACCACCGACGGCAGGCTCCACGGCCACATCTACATGGGCGCCCGGCTGGTGGAGCGCCTCGCCGACGCGCTCCCGGGATTTCCCGCGGAGAAGCGGCGCCACCTCGTCCATATCGTGCTCAGCCACCAGGGCGAACGCTCGGACGGCTTCGGCTCCGCCGCCGATCCCCTTACCCCCGAGGCGGTCTTCTTCCACCACCTGGACAACCTGGACGCCAAGGTCCAGCACTGCCTCACGACCCTGGAGCGCGCGCGGGCCGCCGGGGAGACGGGGGCCTTCACCAGCGCGCGCGGGCCCATCCGCAAAAGCTATTACCGCGTTCGGCCCGGCGCGGAGTGTCCTCCGCCCGCCCCTCCGGCGGAAGCGGGGCCCGCTCCCCGCGCCGAGGAGGAAGAGGAGAATGAAAAGTCCCAGCCCAAACTCTGGTGACCGGCTGCTGGACCTGCGCGGCCTGCTCTGCCCCCTGCCCGTGGTCAAGGCCGCGGAGGCCCTGAAGGAGATGGCGCCGGGGGAGGTCCTCGAGGTGCTGGCGGACGACCAGGGGGTAAAGGCCGACTACCCGGCCTTTTGCAAGGGGGCGGGCCACGCGTTCCTGGGCTACCTCCAGGAGGGGCGCACGGTCCGGAGCTTCCTGCGGAAGGGTTAAGGGCCTATCCCGGAGTGAACGGCGGCGCCCGCCGCCCGGAGGTGTCCCCCATGATGAACCTGAGGCTGCTTGAACCGGAGGATATTCCCGCGGTCCACGAGCTGTGGCGCGAGGCCCGCCTTCCCGTCCGGCCGGAGGGTCGGGACTCCCCGGGCAGCGTGGCCGCGGAGATCGAGGACGGGCGGACCTTCTACGTCGGCGCCTTCGAGGGGGGCCGCCTTGTGGGGGTCGCGCTGGGCACCGACGAGGGGCGCAAGGGATGGGTGAACCGGCTCGCCGTGGCGCCGGACCACCGCCGCCGCGGCGTGGCCGCCGCCCTCGTCGCCTTCTGCGAGCGGGAGTTTCTCAAGCGGGGCCGGGGGCTGGTCTGCGCCTTGGTGGAGGAGGACAACGATGCCAGCCTCGCCCTCTTCCGAAGAGAGGGGTACGTCCCGCGCCGCGATATCCTCTACTTGCGCAAGGCACTGCGCGGGGAGACGTGGTAGGGGGGCCTTGCGCGGCCCGTGGAATGTCCCCATAATAGTCCCAATCCGTGGAGGTGCCGATGGACACCGTGGAGGTCCTGCTTCGGGAGAAGGGCCGCGAGGTGGTTTCCGCCTCCCCCGGCGCGTCCGTGCTTGAGCTGGCCCGGCTCATGAACGAGCGGCGCATCGGTTCCGTGCTCATCCTCGAGGGAACCACCCTGGTGGGGATCGTCACCGAGCGGGACCTGCTCACCAAGGTGGTGGCGCAGGGCCGAGACCCCGCCGCCCTGAGGGTGCGGGAGATCATGACCACCGACGTGGTGGTGGTGGAGGCGGGCACCCCCGTGGGCCAAGCCATGCGCACCATGAACGAACGGCGGTGCCGCCACCTGCCGGTGATGAGGGGCCGCGAGGTGGCGGGGATCATCTCCATCGGGGACTGCAACCGGTGGTACTCGCGGGATCAGGAGTACACGGTGCGGCACCTGACGGACTACATCCAGGGGAACTACCGGTAGGACCTTAGCCCGGATTTCTCACCAGTTATCGGCTGCACCGGCGGATAAGCCCGCGTCTGCGGCGCCAGGCTCGGCCGGCCATCCTCCACCGTTTCGCTTCGGTCCCCGGTGAGAAACCCGGGTTGGCGCCGCACCCCCGCCAGTGGGACGAATCCTCTTCGGGGGGCGTCCCCGGGGTCAGGCCTTTTCCGCCAGCGCCTTCAGCGTCCGCACCTGCTCCACTTCACCGATCGCGATGAGCACGTCCCCCGCGCTGAGGCGGGCGTCCGCCTGGGGGTTGAAGGCGAAGTCCCCCTCCGGACGGCGCAGGGCCACCACCACGCAGCCCGTCTTGCGGGGGATCTGGGCCTGGGCGAGGGTGACGCCGTCCAGCGCCGCCCCCGCCCGCACCGGCGCCTCCTCCACCCGCAGGCGCCCCTCGCGCTCGCGCAGCATGGTGTCAAGGAAGTCCACCACCGCCGGCCGGATAAGCTCGGAGGCCATGCGCAACCCTCCGATGTGGGAGGGGCAGACGGTTTTGTCGGCGCCCGCGCGGGCCATCTTGGGGGCCACCTCCTCCTCATTCACCCGCGCGATGATGCGGATGTCGGGGTTCATCTGCCGGACGGAGAGAACCACGTAGAGGTTGTCGCTGTCCGTGGCGAGCGCGGCCACGAACCCCGCCGCGCGGCGGACCCCGGCCTGTTCCAGGGTATGGTCGTCGGTGGCGTCCCCCTGGA
>JAKAIJ010000236.1 GCA_021814355.1 Acidobacteriota bacterium | reverse complement strand
GAGACCCAGGCGGGCGACGTCTCCGCCTACATCCCGACCAACGTCATCTCCATCACCGACGGCCAGATCTTCCTCGAGTCGGACCTCTTCTACCAGGGCGTCCGGCCCGCGGTGAACGTCGGCATCTCGGTGAGCCGCGTGGGCGGCAACGCCCAGATCAAGGCCATGAAGGGGGTCGCCGGCACCCTGCGGCTCGACCTTGCCCAGTACCGCGAGCTGGCGGCCTTCGCCCAGTTCGGCTCGGATCTGGACAAGGCCACCCTCGCCCAGCTCAACCGCGGCGCCCGCATGGTGGAGATCCTCAAGCAGGACCAGTACGAGCCGCTGGAGGTCACCCGCCAGATCGCCATCATCTACGGCGCCACCAACGGCTTCCTCGACGACATCGAGGTCAAGGACTGCCGGGCCTTCGAGAAGGCCCTCTACAAGTACCTGGACGTGAACGGCCAGAAGTACACCGCGGGGCTCCAGGAGAAGAAGGTCCTCGACGAGGAGCTCAAGAAGGAGCTGGAGCGCCTCCTCAAGGAGTGCAAGCACCAATTCAAAACGGAGCTGGAGGCCCGGTAGATGCCGAACCTGCGGGACATCCGGCGGCGGATCAAGTCCGTCCAGAGCACGCAGCAGATCACCAAGGCCATGAAGATGGTGGCGGCGGCGAAGCTGCGCCGCGCCCAGGAGGCGATCCTCCACGCCCGTCCCTACGCCGCCAAGATGCTGGAGGTGCTGAACTCCCTGGCCACCCGCGTGGACCGGGAGCGCCACCCCCTGCTCGCCGAGCGTCCCGAGAGGACCGTCCGGCTGGTGGTGATCACCGCGGACCGCGGCCTCTGCGGTGGGTTCAACACCAACATCATCCGGTACGCGAGCGGCGTTTTGGCCCGGAAGGAGCGCGAGTCCGGGTCGCTCGCCCTCGACGCGGTGGGCCGCAAGGGCCGGGACTTCTTCCGGAAGCGCCGCTTCACCGTGGACCGCCAGTGGGTGGGCATTTTCCACAAGGTCCGCTACGAGCACGCCGACGAGATCGCACGCCACCTCTCCGGCCTCTACACGAGGGGCGAGGTGGACGCGGTCTACCTGGTCTACAACGAGTTCAAGAGCGCCATCTCGCAGAAGGTGGTCCTCGAGCGCCTCCTGCCCATCTCGGCCCTGGTCTTCGAGACGCCGACGGTGATCCCGGACTACCTCTACGAGCCCACCGACCGGGAGCTCTTCGAGACGCTGCTCCCGCGCCACGTCACCTTCCAGGTCTACCGCGCGCTCCTCGAGTCCGCGGCGGCGGAGCACGGCGCGCGCATGGCGGCCATGGAGGGCGCCACCAAGAACGCCAAGGAGATGATCGAGAACCTGACGCTCTACGCCAACCGCGTGCGCCAGGCGGCCATCACCAAGGAGCTGATCGAGGTCGTGAGCGGAGCCCAGGCCCTCGGCTAAGGAGAAGGCAACATGCCGGTAGAAGGCAAGGTCGTGCAGGTCATCGGCCCGGTAGTGGACGTGGAGTTCCCCGTGGACCACATCCCCGCCATCTACAACGCCGTGAAGATCTCCGCGCAGGCCGGCGCGGGGGTCTCCATTGACGTCACCGCCGAGATCGCCCAGCACCTGGGCGAGGGCCGGGTCCGGTGCGTGGCCATGGAGCCCACGGACGGCATGGTGCGCGGCATGGCCGCCGTGGACCAGGGCGAGCCCATCACCATCCCGGTGGGCAAGGAGACCCTCGGGCGCATCCTGAACGTCCTGGGCAAGCCGGTGGACGAGGTCGGCCCCGTGGGGACGAAGGAGCGCTTCCCGATCCACCGTCCCGCCCCTGCCTTCGAGGAGCAGGCCACCTCCTCCGAGATGTTCGAGACGGGGATCAAGGTCGTGGACCTCCTGGAGCCCTACCTCAAGGGGGGCAAGACCGGCCTCTTCGGCGGCGCGGGCGTGGGGAAGACCGTCCTGATCATGGAGCTCATCAACAACGTCGCCATGCACCACGGCGGCGTGTCGGTCTTTTCGGGCGTGGGCGAGCGCACCCGCGAGGGCAACGACCTCTGGCTCGAGATGAAGGAGTCGGGCGTCATCGCGCCCGGCAGCCCCGAGAAGTCCAAGGCCGCCCTCATCTACGGCCAAATGACCGAGCCGCCGGGGGCGCGCCTCCGCGTGGGGCTGACCGGCCTCACCTCCGCCGAGTACTTCCGCGACGTGGAGGGGCAGGACGTCCTCCTCTTCATTGACAACATCTTCCGCTTCACGCAGGCCGGCTCCGAGGTCTCGGCGCTCCTGGGCCGCATGCCCTCCGCCGTCGGCTACCAGCCCAACCTGGCCTCCGAGATGGGCGAGCTCCAGGAGCGGATCACCTCCACCAAGAAGGGCTCCATCACCTCCGTCCAGGCCATCTACGTGCCCGCCGACGACCTCACCGACCCGGCGCCGGCCACGGCCTTCGCCCACCTGGACGCCACCACCGTCCTCTCCCGCCAGATCGCCGAGCTGGGGATCTACCCCGCGGTGGACCCGCTGGCCTCCACCTCACGAATTCTCGATCCCCGGGTGGTCGGCGAGGAGCACTACGCGGTGGCGCGGCGCGTCCAGGCGGTCCTCCAGAAGTACAAGGACCTCCAGGACATCATCGCCATCCTGGGCATGGACGAGCTCTCCGACGACGACAAGATCGTGGTGGCCCGGGCGCGCAAGATCCAGCGGTTCCTCTCCCAGCCCTTCCACGTGGCCGAACAGTTCACCGGCATGAAGGGCAAGTACGTGAAGGTCGCTGAGACGGTCCGGGCCTTCAAGGAGATCGTGGACGGCAGGCACGACGAGCTGCCCGAGCAGGCCTTCTACATGGTGGGCACCATCGAGGAGGCCCACGAAAAAGCGGAGAGGCTGGCCAAGCAGGCGTAGCAGCCTGCTATGGGGACCACGACGATGACGTTCGAGCTGCCCAAAAAGATCGTCCTCTCGGTGGTTACCCCCGAGCGCAACGTCGTCCTCGAGGAGGTGGACGAGGTGCTCCTCCCCGGGAGCGAGGGCTACCTGGGCGTCCTGCCGGGCCACACCCCCCTGCTCACCTCCCTCAAGATCGGGGAGATCAAGTACCGCCAGGGGGAGCGGGTCCGCTTTCTGGCGGTCTCCTGGGGCTTTGCCGAGGTGCTGCCGAACAAGGTGACGCTCCTGGCCGACCTGGCCGAGCACCCCGAGGAGATTGACGTGGTCTCCGCCCGGGAGGCCAAGGAGCGGGCCGAGAAGATGCTGAGGGACCCCGAGGCGGATTTCCGCGCCGCCCAGGCGGCCCTGGAGCAGGCGCTGGTG
This sequence comes from Acidobacteriota bacterium, assembly GCA_021814355.1. GTDB lineage: Bacteria > Acidobacteriota > UBA4820 > UBA4820 > DSQY01 > JAEMPZ01. The sequence goes on along the minus strand of JAKAIJ010000236.1, from coordinate 780 downwards.
CGCATCCAGGTGGCCGCCAAGGCCGCGCAGGCGCCGCGGTGATAGAATCGAGAACGATTAGGAAAGCGAGCGTGAACCCATGAAGAGAACCTATCAGCCGAACCGCCGCCACCGCGCCAAGACCCACGGTTTTCGCGCCCGGATGGCCACGAAGGCGGGCCGCGACGTCCTGGCCCGCCGGCGTGCCAAGGGCCGATGGCGGCTGACACCCCAGTAGAGGGCGGGCGCACCGGCCCCTATACGAGAGCGGACCGCCTCCGCGCCCGAGCCGAGTACCGGGCGATCTACGCCGCCTGTGCGCCGATCTACACGGCGCACTTGGTCTTTTACGCCCGGCCCGCGCCCCAGGGCGTCCGCCGCCTGGGGTGCACGGTGCCCAAGAGGACGGGGAACTCCGTCGCGCGCAACCGCCTGAAGCGGCTCATCCGGGAGGCCTTCCGCCGGGAGCGGCAGGGACTCCCCGACGGCTGCGACATCGTGGTAAACGCCAAGAAGAGCGCCGCGGCCATGGGCTACGAGGAGGTGCGGGAGGCTTTCCGGAAGACCGGCGCCCGGCTCGCACGGGAGGGATTCCTCAAGTGCGCGCCTTGATACTCTTTGTTATCAAGATTTACCAGTGGACGCTCTCCCCCTTCCTGGGGGGCGCCTGCCGGTTCTACCCCTCCTGCTCCCGCTACACCGCGGGCTGCGTGGAGCGCTTCGGCGCCGCGCGCGGCCTTCTTTTGGGGGCGAAGCGCATCCTGAAATGCCACCCCTGGCACCCGGGGGGTTACGATCCCG
>JAKAIJ010000235.1 GCA_021814355.1 Acidobacteriota bacterium | reverse complement strand
GTCTCGGGCCTCCTGCTGCGTCACGCTTCGCGGGCTGAGGCGCTCGACGTACATCCCAGTACGACTCGGCCTCGCCCGCTCGCGTTCCTTGCACTAGGCCCGATCCGCGCGGGACGCCGCCTTCCGAAACGAAGCTTCGGAAGGCGAATCGTGCATGATAGATCGCAACTTGGTATGAATCTAAACACACGGCGAACCGGACCAACAAGGAAGCCGCCCGAAAGCGGACCCCAAGATGGATGAGGGCGAAGAGGTGGGCCTCCCTCGGCGGGAGCGTATACTCTATCCTTGGCATCCGAGGAGGCTCTCATGGCCGAGAAACCCATGGTGGCGAAGAAGGCGCCCTTCGTCCTGGAGATGAAGCCGGGCACCTATTGGTGGTGCGCCTGCGGGCGCAGCTCGGGCCAGCCCTTCTGCGACGGCTCCCACAAGGGGACGGGGCTGGGCCCGTTGAAACACGATGTGACGGCGGAGGGCAAGGTGGCCTGGTGCGGCTGCAAGCACTCCAAGGCGGGCTGCCTTTGCGACGGGAGCCACAAGAGCCTCTGAAGGAGCCCCGTTCGGCTTTCCCGGTCAGACCGCCGGAAGCCGGTCGAGCTCTCCCTGGATGCGGTTCTTGTGCTCCCGCTCGCCCTCGGAGAGCTGAAGGAAGAGGACCCAATGCGGGGTCCCGCCGAACTGTTCGGCGAGAAACTTGTAGCGCACCTCTGAGTCCCGCTCCTTGTCCAGAGCCCACAGAAGGAGCTCTCTCGGGGTGGCCGACGAAGCGATGGCCCGGGGGGCGAGGTTCGCCAGGGTGCGTTCGCGGTTGATCCGCCCCTCGAACTGGCGCAGGAGCGCCTCCCGGTGGCCGGCCTCCTCCTCCGCGAGGGATTCGGCCAGGGCGCGGGTCTCGGGCCGCTCGGCCCGTTGGGCGAGCGCCTCGTAGAAAAGGCGGCTCTCCTCTTCGTCGCGCACCGACTTTTCGAGCGTCTTCGTCAAATCCAAGGGTTCGGCCACATAGTCCCCCGGCGCTAAGATTACACGACCCCGCGAGCCCTGAGGGGCTCCGGGGCGGACCGGCGGGAAGAGATCTTGAAAGCCCCTCCCCGCGCGTCAGGCCTCGAAGGAGTGGCCGCAGCCGCAGGAAGAGATGGCGTTGGGATTCTGGAAGATGAACCCGGCGCCGCGCAGGTCGCTGACGTAGTCTATGGTGGTCCCCTTCAGGTAGACCAGCGACATCTTGTCCACGAACACCGAGATGTCCCCGAAGTTGTACACCTCGTCCTCGGCGGTGGGGGTTTCGGCGAGGGCGAGGTCGTACTGAAAACCGCTGCAGCCGCCGCCCACGACGGAGACTCGGAGGCCGAAGCCCTTCTTGTTTTCCCGGTCAATGAAATCATGGACGGCCTTTTGGGCCTGCTCCGTAAGCGTCACCATGGGTAACCCTCCTGCCCGTTCCGGGCACCTCCTCAAACCGGAGGGTCCGCGCCCCTATTCCGCGGTGGGATCCGTGCGTTGCGAAGGCGAGGCCGGGGCCAGGAGCCGCCCGAGGAGCGCCTCGAGCTCTTCCGGCCGGACCGGTTTTCTCAGGTAGGCGTCCACCCGGAACTCCCGGTACGCTTCGCTTTTCTGCGCGTCCTTGAGGAAGAGCCCGGTCATCAGGACCACCTTGGTGGCCGCCAGCGCCGGATCGGCCTTCACCTTAAGCGAGAGCGCCCGGCCGTCGAGGTGGGGCATCATGGCGTCCGTGAGAATGAGGTCGGGGCAGAAGCGCAGGGCCGCCGCGAAGGCCTCCTCGCCGTCGCGGGCGGGGATCACGCCGTAGCCGAAGCTCCGGATCAGCCGGGACGCCACCCTTAGAGCGTCGGGTTCGTCGTCGGCGATGAGGACGAGGGGGCGCCGGGTGTCCAACGGCTCCGCGGGGCGGAAGACCCCCCCGGCCTCCCGGGGGCGGTTCTGGGCCAGCCGCTGCTGCCAAAGCGAAGGCGGGGCCCCCGCCCAGAAGGCGCGCTGGCGCTCCTTGGGCTGGGTGCAGAGACAGGCGCCGCAGCCGGGGCAGGCGGGTGTCCGGACGGAGACGATGCAGGAGCAGAAGACGGCGAGGGCGGCGTCGTAGACCGCGCAGCAGGACGGACAGGTGACCAGATAGCTCTCCGGCGTTGCCTCGGTGCCCCCTGCGGCCATCTCGGCCCTCCCCTTCCGGCTCCACCCTAGCACGGCCGTGCGCCGGGAGAAAACGGGGCCGCCCTGGCGGGAAGGGCGGCTCCGGCATTCGGCGAGGTGCGGTTCGGGGCACTAACGGCGCGGGGCCGGTTTTTTCTCCCCTTCGAAGTGCTTGGCGAGCCCCAGCTTGTTCCACCAGAGGACGTAGGGGCTGGCGATGAAGATGGAGGAGTAGGTGCCCACCACGATGCCCACGGTCATGACGAAGGCGAAAGAGAAGATCGCCTCGCCGCCGAAGACCAGCATGGCCAGGACCACGAAGAAGGTGAGCAGGGAAGTGATCAGGGTCCGGGAGAGGGTCTCGTTGATGGCCTTGTCGAACAGCGTGTCGTCCTCCCGCTTCCGGGTGGCCTTCATGTGCTCGCGGATGCGGTCGAAGACGACCACCGTGTCGGCAATGGAGTAGCCCAACAGGGTCAGCAGGGCGGCCACCGTCGGCAGATTCACCTCCACGCGGAAGAGGGAGACGAAACCGATGGCCATCAGGGCGTCGTGGACCAGCGAGAGGATAGCCCCCACGCTGAACCGGAACTGGAACCGGAACCAGGCGTAGAGCAGGATGCCGACCAGCGAGGCGAGGACGGCGTAGAACGCCTTGGAGCGGAGCTCCTTGCCCACCGTGGGGCCCACGGTGTCGGTCCGGAGGATGGAGAAGTTGCCCGCGACGGCCCTGCCCTTCAGGAAGGCGAGCATGTTGTCGGAAACGCCGGAGAGACCCTTGAGTCCGTCCAGGGAGGGGATGATGCCGCCCTGGTTCTTCTTGAACTCCATGATCGCCTGGGCGGCGGCCTTGGCGCCCTCGGCGGTGCCCGCCAGCGCGCCCGAGTTGATCCCCGAGAGGATGGTCTCCTCGAGCCCCTTGGCCGTGGAGGTGTTCAGATCGAGCTTGCCCGCGGCCAGCGCCTGCCGAGACGCGTCGTCGCGCAGGGTGGCCACGATGGTCTCCATCGTCTTGGCCAGGTCCTTTTCGTCCAGGAGCCTGCCCGACTTGTCCTTGGCCTCGAGCCGGACCAGGATCTCGTTGTCCTGAGCCTGCCCATAACGCACCACGGTGAGGGAGGCGGGGACCGCCTGGCGTAGCGCGGCCTCGATGGCCCGGGCGTCCGCCTGCCCGTTGAACCGGACCTGCACCTCCTGGCCGCCGCGGAAGTCAATGCCCCAGTTGAGGCCCCGGGTGGCCACGCTCCACATCCCCGCCGCGATGAGGACCACGGAGCCCAGGACGAAATGGAGCTTGTACTTCATGAAGGGGATCTTCGTCCCCCGGAAGGAGTTCACGGGACCAATGGAGAGCGTGGAGACCTGGTTTTTCCCGCCCCGCGTCCGGAAGTGGAGCACGATCTCGTAAATGAGGCGCGAGACGTACCAGGAGGTGAAGAGCGACGCCGCGAGGCCCACGCCCAGGGTGACCGCAAAGCCCTTCACCGGCCCGGAGCCGAACTGGAAAAGGATCAGGGCCGAGATGAACTGGGTCATGTGGGTGTCAATGATGGTGAGGAAGGCCTTGGCGAAGCCGCTGGCGATGGCCCCCGCCACGGGCTTGTTCTCGAGCAGCTCGTCCTTGATGCGCTCGAAGAAGAGGACGTTGGAGTCCACCGCCATGCCGATGGTGAGGATGATGCCCGCGATGCCCGGCACCGTGAGCGTCATCCCGAAGGTGGACATGATCCCCATCAGCATGACGAAGTTGATCACGAGGGTCGCGATGGCGTTGAGCCCCGAGACCCGGTAGTAGGCCAGCATGAAGAGGAAGACCGCGGCGATGCCGATGAGGCCCGAGTAGGCGCCCTTGCGGATGCTGTCGAGGCCGAGGCTGGGGCCGATCTGGCGCTCCTCGGCGAAGCGCGGGATGGCCGGCAGGGCGCCC
>JAKAIJ010000234.1 GCA_021814355.1 Acidobacteriota bacterium | reverse complement strand
CGATCTCCAGAAGACGTCCAGGATGGCGATTTCCGCGTAAGCGATCTGCCACAGGAGGAAGTTGCTCACCCGGAACTCGCCGCTGGTGCGGATGAGCAGGTCGGGGTCGGGCAGGTCCGGCGCGTAGAGGTTCGCCGCCACCTCCTCCGGGGTCACGGGGCCCGGGGGACGGCCGGACCGGGACGCCTCGACGATCCGGGTACAGGCGTCGGCGATCTCCGTGCGCCCGCCATACGAGAGGGCCAGGGTGAGGGTCATCCCTGGGGCCTCGCGGGTCTTCCGCTCGAGCCCCTCGAGGAGGGACTGGACGTCCTTGGGCAGGTCCTGCCGCCGGCCGATGCTGCAGAAGCGGATCCCCTCCCGCAGGATCCGCGGGGTCTCCGCCTTGAGAAAGCGGCGCAGGAGCTGGAAGAGCGCCCGGATCTCGGCCTCGGGGCGCTTCCAGTTCTCCACCGAGAAGGCGTAGAGGGTGAGGTAGCGCACGCGGAGGTCCTGGGCCGCCGCCACCGCGGCCTTCACCGCCTCGATCCCCGCCCGGTGGCCCTCGATCCGGGGCAGCCCCCGGGCGCGCGCCCACCGGCCGTTCCCGTCCATGATGATCGCCACGTGCGCCGGCACGCGGGCCGTGTCAATGAGCCGGATCAGGGGATGGGGCTCGGGTTTTTCGGGCGGGCGTTTGGGGGGGGGCGGCGGCATCGGCTCCCTTCCGTTCCTTCCCCAAACCATACCATGGGCCGGGTCCGGCCGAAAAGCGCGGCGCACTTGACGGTCCACGGCCTTCAGGATCGGCCCCCGGGAAGAGGCTGCCGCCCGGACCCGGTCCAGATCTGGAGAAGGACGAGGCGGCCGCACCGAAGCCCGACGGACGGAGATGGGCCGGGACTGGCGGCGCCCGCGCTTGACGCGGGACCGCACCGTGCCCCATAATAGGACCGGACCTTGACGAAGGGGGTACCCGATGATGCGCAGGTGGTTGGTCGTCGTAGCCCTGGCGGGTCTCAGCCTCGCCTTCCCCGCCTCCTACAAGATCTATCTGGTGAACGGCAAGGTCATCCAGGCGGACGACAAGCCGTTCATCAAGGATGGCATCGCCTACTTCCAGAAGGCCGGGTTGGAATTGTACCTCCCGGCGGACCAGGTGGACCTGGCGAAGACCGAGCGGGGGCCGGTCCCCGCGGTCGAGGCCGTAGAGCCCGCCACGCGGCGCACCGCCGTGCGGCAGATCGGAGAGGAGCAGCTCGGCGAGATCAGCCGACGCTCCCGGCTCGCCAACGAGGGCGAGCTCGCCCAGCCCATCCTCGAGGGCGAGGGCGAGGCGAAACCGGCGGCCCCCGGCGGCTCCCAGGCCGCGGGCGGCGTGGACCGGGGCGCCCTGCAGAACCAGATTTCGAACCTCCTGAAGCAGCGGGCCGACCTCCAGAAGCGCATGCTGGACCTCCAGAGCCAGTTGGGCGGCCTGCGGGACCGGTACAGCACCACCACCAGCATTGACGAAAAGAACGCCGTCCAGAAGCAGATCGAGAGCGTGCAGGGCCAGCTCGACGGAACCCGCAGCCAAATCAGCACGGTGGAGGGCAACCTCCAGGACGCCCAGGGACAGATCGCCAACTCGCCGGTGGTCATCCAGGCCCAGTGACCTTTTTTGGGGACATGTCCTGATATGTGGACATGCCAATCGTAGACAAGTGTCCGCAAACCCCCGCTGGAGCGGGGGTTTCTCCTTTTCGTCTCCCTGGCAGGCCGATTGCTGTGGCTAAAGCGTCGGAGGTGGACCATGAGACGCCACCGAAACCTGATCCGGATGCTCTCCCTCTCCGCGGCCCTCGCCCTCGCGCCCGCTCTCGCCCGGGCCCAGGAGTACGCCACGGTTCGGAACCTCGAAGGCGACGCCCAGCTCCAAGGGGCGAACGAGGCCCAACCGCAGGCCGTCACCATCAACACCCCGCTGTTGGACCGGGACGTCGTCTGGACGGGACGGTCGGGCCGGGTGGACCTCTTTCTCCAGGACGGCAACCACCTCTGGCTCGACTACGACTCCCGCCTGGAGGCGGCGCAGTTCCCGAGCCTGAGCGCCGCGGACCGCCGCACCCTCCAGGCCCGCCTCTGGAAGGGAGCCCTGCTCGTGGACGTGCAGGCTGACCCCGCGGACCCTTCCCTCCCCTACGTCATCGCAACTCCCTCCGCCTCCGTGAGCCCGGCGTCGCGCGGGCTCTTCCTGGTGGAGGTCGAGAGCGTGGACCGCACGCGGGTCACCTCCCTCCAGGGCCGGTGCCAGGTCACCTCCTCGGGACAGACGATCACGCTGGAGCCGATGGAGACCTCCTACGCGGAGTACGGATACTCCCCCACCCCGGCGCGCCCCGCGGGGAGTAACCCCGCCCCGACCCTCCTGGCGTTCCGCGACGACCACCTGCCGAGGCCGGTCCGCGGCGGGGAATCGAGGCGATACCTGCCCGAGTCCCTCTACGCCTACAGCTCGGATTTCGACAGCTACGGCTCCTGGAGCTACACCGCCGCCTACGGCCACGTCTGGCGCCCCTATCCGTCCTACTGCGGGCCCGACTGGTCGCCCTACTACAACGGGCGCTGGTGCTACACCCCCTGGGGCGTGACCTGGGTGCCCTTCGAGCCCTGGGGTTGGGCCTCGTGCCACTTCGGACGCTGGATCTTCATGGTGGGCTTCGGCTGGGGCTGGCTCCCCGGCGTGGTCTTCGCCCCGGCCTGGGTCTCCTGGTACTGGGGGGACGGCTGGATCGGCTGGTGCCCGCTGGGCTACTCCGGGCCCAACTGGGGCCCCCGGGGTTGGTGCAGCGTGAACATCACCAACATCTACGTGAACAACATCACCCACGTGGTCGTCAACCACACCGCGCCGCCGCCCGTTCCCCCCGTCACCCGTCCCGAGCCCCTGCCCCTGGAGCGCCCCGGGGACCACAAGAGCGACGGCCGCGGCCTCGGCAGCGGCGGCACCGCGGGCGGAATTCACATCACTCCCGGAGACGTGGAGGCGTACCGGTCTGGGCGCATCGGTCAAGGCGTCCTGCGCGACGCGCTGCTCCGTCCCGACCGCGCGGAGGGCTCTGGCTCCCGGCCGGGCGGCGCCCTCTCGAACTCCGGCGGCCTGACCCGCGGCGCGCCGACGGGACGGCCCGACTACTCCCCGCCGGTTCGGGGGGACTCCGGCGCCGGCGGCCGCCCCGCGGGCGAGGGCGGCTCCGGAACGCCGCTCCCCGCCCGGCCCGACTACTCGCCTCCGGTCCGCCCGGCGCCCAAGCCCGACTACAACCCGCCGACTCGGACGGAACCGCGTCCCGACTACAACCCTCCCGCCCGGCCCGACTACTCGCCTCCGGTCCGCCCGGCGCCTAGGCCCGACTACAACCCGCCGGCCCGGACGGAACCGCGTCCCGACTACAACCCTCCGCCGCGACCATCCCCGCCTCCCGACTACCGGCCTCCCGAGGCGCCCCGGAACATCCCGAGCCGGCCCGAGCCCCGGCCGAGCTACTCGCCCCCGCCCTCCCCTCCGCCCGCGCCTGCGCCCACGCCGCAGCCGCCTCCGAGACCGAGGCCCAAGACCGAGGAGGGAAAGGGGAACTGACGAAAATCCCCTCTTCGCCCAGATGCCTTCCTTTGCCCGAAGGGGGCGGCGCGGTGCCGCCCCCGTTTTTCTTTATTTCCGGTAGCGCAGGCGGCAGACGGATTCACCGCGGAGGTGCGGAGGAAGAAGAAACCGTGGCGGACAAGTTTCCCTTGCATCCTCTGGAGAAGCGGTCCGAGAATCCCGGCGAGAGCGCGGAGCGCCCCGTCCCCCGGGTGGCCGCGATGGCGCGCCCCGCCAGCGCACCGACGGCGATGCGGGCTACTCGGCGGGGGTCGCGCGCGCGGTCGAGGTGGCGACGGGCGGATGCGGCCGGATCCGGCGGACGATCGCCTCGCGAACCCGTGCTCGCTCGCACCGAAGAGCGCGCGGCGCTCAGGGCGAAGTTTGGCAGCGCCAGCCGCTATGGCTTATGATTTCTGGCGATGAAGATCCTGATCACAGGCGGAGCGGGTTATATCGGCAGCGTCCTCACCGAGGCCTGCCTGG
>JAKAIJ010000233.1 GCA_021814355.1 Acidobacteriota bacterium | reverse complement strand
TGGTCGAGGACAAGATCCACGCCCGCTCCATCGGCCCCTACTCCCTCATCACGCAGCAGCCGCTGGGCGGCAAGGCGCAGTTCGGCGGCCAGCGTTTCGGCGAGATGGAGGTTTGGGCGCTCGAGGCCTACGGCGCGGCCAACATCCTCCAGGAGATCCTCACCGTCAAATCCGACGACGTCTACGGCCGCACCAAGATGTACGAGAGCATCGTCAAGGGCCAGTACCCCGACGAGCCCGGCGTTCCGGAGTCCTTCAACGTCCTCGTGAAGGAGCTCCAGGGGTTGGGGATCGACGTGAAGCTGGTGGAAGTCGAGCCCGAGGCCGAACCCGCCTCCACCGAGGCGTGATGTCACTGGGGGTCATACCTTGAGACGAGCCACTTATTTGGAAAAGACCCGGAGCATCAACAAGATCAAGGGCATCCAGGTGCGGCTCGCGTCCCCGGAGCAGATCCGGGCATGGTCGCACGGCGAGGTCACCAAGCCGGAGACGATCAACTACCGCACCTTCAAGCCCGAGCGCGACGGGCTCTTCTGCGCCAAGATCTTCGGCCCGGTGAACGACTGGGAGTGCCTCTGCGGAAAGTACAAGCGCATGAAGTACCGCGGGGTGACCTGTGAGAAGTGCGGCGTCGAGGTCATCCAGTCCAAGGTCCGGCGCGAGCGCATGGGCCACATCGAGCTGGCCGCCCCCGTGAGCCACATCTGGTTCCTGAAGGGGACGCCCTCCCGCATCGCGCTCATCCTCGGGATGAAGATCAAGGACGTGGAGAGCGTCAACTACTACGAGCAGTGGGTCGTGACCGACCCGAAGTTCGTGGCCGTCGAGGTGGACGAGGTCAAGGCCGCCTACCTCGCCCGGCACCCCAACGATCCGCCCCAGGAGCGCAACCGCATCCTCCACAACATCGAGGAGGCCGTCTGGAAGTACGAGGAGGCCGCGGCGCCGGGGGACGAGGAGGACGCCTTCGAGGCGCTCCTCAAGCACGTCGAGGGCTCCCTCGTCTACAACGACGATCTCGCGGGCGAGACGGTCCTGCGGTACAAGGCGCTGCTCTACGACAAGGCGCTGGACGCCTTCCGGGCGGTCTACGGCCCCGACGCTTTCGGGTTCGCCATCGGCGCCAAGGGCGTGCAGGACCTCCTCAAGCAGTTCTACGAGACCTGCCAGTGCGCCTCGTGCCAGGCCGCGCGCGGCCAGCGCATCACCCGCCTCGAGTGCACCCGCAACCTGCTGCGCTCCTACATCAAGGTGCTCGGCAACAACCAGAAGCGGGCCAACCTCAACAAGCGGCTCAAGATCATGGAGTCCTTCCTCAAGAGCGCCAACCGCCCCGAGTGGATGGTGCTGGACGTGCTCCCCGTGATCCCGCCGGAGCTCCGCCCCCTGGTGCCCCTCGACGGCGGCCGGTTTGCCACCAGCGATCTGAACGACCTCTACCGCCGGGTCATCAACCGGAACAACCGCCTCAAGAAGCTCATCGAGATGCGGGCACCGGACGTCATCGTCCGCAACGAGAAGCGCATGCTCCAGGAGGCGGTGGACGCCCTCTTCGACAACGGCCGCCGCGGCCGCGTCCTGAAGGGGACCAACAACCGGCCGCTCAAGTCCCTTTCGGACACCCTCAAGGGCAAGCAGGGGCGGTTCCGGCAGAACCTGCTGGGCAAGCGCGTGGACTACTCGGGCCGCTCCGTCATCGTCGTGGGCCCCGAGCTCAAGCTCAACCAGTGCGGCCTGCCCAAGCTGATGGCCATCGAGCTCTTCAAGCCCTTCATCTTCTCCAAACTGGAGGAGCGCGGGCTCGCGCTCACGATCAAGCAGGCCAAGGAAATGGTGGAGGCGGGTCTCGCCGAGGTCTACGACGTCCTCGAGGAGGTCATCCAGAAGCACCCGGTCCTCCTGAACCGCGCCCCGACGCTGCACCGCCTGGGCATCCAGGCCTTCGAGCCCATCCTGGTGGAGGGAAAGGCCATCAAGCTCCACCCGCTGGTCTGCACGGCCTTCAACGCCGACTTCGACGGGGACCAGATGGCGGTCCACGTGCCGCTCTCCCCGGCCGCCCAGGTCGAGGCGTCGGTCCTGATGATGTCCACCAACAACCTCCTCTACCCCGCCAACGGCACGCCCATCGTGGTGCCCACGCAGGACATGGTCCTGGGGATCTACTACCTGACCCACTCGCTCACCGGCGCGAAGGGCGAAGGGCGGGTCTTCGGCTCCAAGGAGGAGGTCCTTCTCGCCTACGACAACGGTTGGATCAGCCTCCACGCCCGGGTGAAGGTCCGCTTCACCGGCGAGGTCATTGACCTCACCAAGGTGGTGGACGACCAGGACGTGGCCCACACGGCGGTGAGCACCTACGACCGGTCGCTCCTCGAGACCACCGTGGGACGCGTGCTCTTCAACGCGACCCTCCCGCGGGAGATGCCCTTCATCAACGGGCTCATCAAGAAGAAGGGCATCAAGGAGCTCTTCTCGCTGATCTTCCGGAACTACGGCCGGGAGACGCTGGTCCTGGCGGCGGATGCCGTGAAGGAGCTCGGCTTCCTCTTCGCCACCCGCGCCGGCATCTCCTTCGGCATGGACGACATGGTCGTCCCGGCGGAGAAGGGGAAGCTGGTGGACGGGGCCACCAAGGAGGTGGACGCGGTCGAGCAGCAGTACCGCGACGGCGCCATCACGAACCGCGAGCGGCAGAACAAGGTGGTGGACATCTGGAACCGGGTGACGGACCAGGTGGCCGACGTCATGTTCAAGCAGATGCGCAAGGAGGAGGTGGCGGCCCAGGGCTTCAACCCCATCTTCATCATGGCCGACTCCGGCGCCCGCGGCAGCAAGCAGCAGATCCGCCAGCTCGCGGGGATGCGCGGCCTCATGGCCAAGCCCTCCGGCGAGATCATCGAGCAGCCCATCACCGCGAACTTCCGCGAGGGGCTGAACGTGCTCCAGTACTTCATCTCGAGCCACGGCGCGCGCAAGGGCCTCGCCGACACGGCGCTCAAGACCGCCGATTCGGGCTACCTGACCCGCCGCCTGGTGGACGTGGCGCAGGACGTCATCATCACCGAGCTCGACTGTCAGACCCTCGACGGCATCTACATCACCCCCCTCATGGAGGGCGGGCGCATCATCGAGCCCATCCGCGACCGCGTGGTGGGCCGGGTCGCCCTGGACGACATCAAGGATCCCTACACCGGCGAGGTGCTGGTGGAGGCCAACGAGGAGATCACCGAGGAGCGCGCCCAGGCCATCCAGGACGCGGGCATCGAGCGCATCAAGATCCGCTCGGTGCTGAGCTGCGAGACCCAGCGGGGCGTCTGCGCCCGCTGCTACGGCCGCAACCTGGCCACCTCTCAGATGGTCGAGATGGGCGAGGCCATCGGCGTCATGGCGGCCCAGTCCATCGGCGAGCCCGGGACCCAGCTCACGATGCGGACCTTCCACATCGGCGGCACCGCCAGCAAGGAGGCCGTCGAGACGAGCCACGTCTGCCGCAACGCCGGGCGCGTGAAGCTCGCCGGCGTCAAGACCATCACCGCCCCCGACGGAACCCTCATCGCCATGAGCCGCGCCGGCAACATCATCATCGAGGACGAGGCGGGGCGCGAGCGCGAGAAGTACCCGGTCGTCTACGGGGCGCACCTCCGGGTGAAGGACGGCGAGAAGGTGAAGGCCAACCACACCCTGGTGGAGTGGGACCCCTACACCAATCCGATCCTGGCCGACGTGAGCGGCGAGGTCCACTTCAAGGACATCATTGACGGCGTCACGGTGAGCGAGGAGACCGACAACGTCACCGGCCTGAGCCAGCGGGTGGTGGCCGAGTCCAAGGACCCGACGAAGGAGGCCCGCATCGTCCTGCGCGAGGAGGGCAAGAAATCCGGCGGGCGCTCCTTCTCTCTTCCCTCCGGGGCCCACATCATGGTGGAGGAGGGCCAGAAGGTCCACGCGGGCACCATCATCGCCAAGATCCCCCGCGAGGCCTCCAAGACCAAGGACATCGTGGGCGGCCTGCCGCGCGTCGTGGAGCTCTTCGAGGCGCGCCACCCCAAGACGCCGGCCATCATCGCCGAGATCGACGGCGAGGTGCACTACGGAGACGTCGTCCGGGGCATGCGCAAGA
>JAKAIJ010000019.1 GCA_021814355.1 Acidobacteriota bacterium | reverse complement strand
GGAGGCCCGCGACCTCGAGAGAAACATTCAGGAGGAGATGGGCCTTCCCGCCTCCAAGCTCGTCATGGAGAAATTTTCCGTCTCCAAGACGCCCACGGGTTACGGCCAGCCCCTCGAACTCGCCTGTTCGGCCACCGCCACGGGCTTGGCTCAGAGGAGCGGTGACCGCTGGCTGCTCTCGATGAATCCCCTTACCGCGGGCTTCACCAGCCCTTTCACCGAGGAGGTCCGGAAAACGCCTATCTGGTACACCTCGGGCGGCCGCGTCGTCCTGGAGGGGGATCTGCGCCTTCCGCCAGGCGCCACCGTGGTCGAACTCCCGCTCCCCGAGGAGTTCGCCGGGCCGGACGGAATCCGCGGTCGCGTCACTTTTGAGCAAGGCGAGCGCGACGGCGTCCCCTTCGTCCACACACGGCTGGAATACGACCAGCCCTACGTGGTGGGGTACGACAAGTATCTCTCCTGGAAGCTCTACGTGGCCGACATAGCCCGTCTCAGCCAGAGCCGGTGCGTGATCACTCTGCCGGAGGCGCGCAAGGAGGTTGACTGATGGGCCGGCTCCGGCTTTTCTTTTTTCTGGCGTTCGCTGCCGTGTTCGCCTGCCAACCCCTCCCCTCAGCGGCGCTTGGGAAACCGGACTGGGCGCGGCCCTACCTCTCCCTGCCGACGCCCTCCGGCGCCTACATCGCGAAGAGCGACCACTGGGCCATCGTCTACGGGGAGGTGGAATTTGCACACGGAGCTGGCCGCGGCCTTGAGGAGCGCTGCCGTTTCATCATCGAGAACCTCACCGACGCTCCGCTGAACTACACCGGGCGAGTCGAGTACGACCAGGGCGTCTACGAACTGCACGACCTCGCGCTCAACATCCAGAAGATCCTCTGGCACGAGATCAACCTGGAGATGCGTGCGGGTAAGGTCTCCGTGGAGAATGGGACGTGCGTGGTCCTGGTGGGAAACGAGCCTATCGAACCCCACAAGCGCGTCGTTCTTGAGTACACGTTGAGTGACAAGCTCGGATTCCTTCCGTGGACCTACGAGCACGTGGCGCAGAACTACCCCGCAGCCCGGCTCCGATTCAAGTCGGCCGACCCCGCAATCAAAGTGGCTCTGCGCTCCCCTGGGGGAGCAGTCCTTCAAGGTTTTTCCCAGGAGGCCAGCGGCGACTGGGTTGTGGAGGGCGTCCCCGCGGTTGGGCGTCTGCCGGAGGATCGTCTCTTCGAGCCTGATCACCAGGAGCGGTTTCCCATGCTGATCGCTTCGCTCCCCAAAGAGGGTGCAGGCTCGTTCAGTGACTTCATCGGGATATACCGGAAAGCGTGGGAAGAGCGCATCCAGGGGACCGACATGGTCCCAATCTCCCAGCGCGCCGCCGCTCTCTGCGAAGGCGTGAGATCTCCCACGGAGAAGGCGTGCCGCCTGGCGGCCTTCGTTCAGCACGAGATTCGGTACGACGACTCCAACGAAAAATCCCTCGAAGGGTGGGTCCCGCTGGGCGCCCAAGAGGCTCTGCGGGGGATGAAGGCCGACTGCAAAGGAAAGGTAATGCTGCTCCAGCTTCTTCTAAAGGTGGTGGGAATCGAGAGTGCCCCACTCCTACTCAGAGCCCCCGAAGCTTGGTTTGAATGGGGTGACGCCCCCCCTACCGCCTTCCTCAACCACGTGATCCTTGCCGCGGATCTGCGCTCCGAACCGGCCTCCCCTGCTGTCCTAACCGAGGGACCCCTCAAAGGATGGGTCCTCTTCGACCCTGTCGTGGAGACCGCCTCCTTTGGTCAGCCCATGCCGGGGCACGAGGGGCTGCCTGCCCTCGTGGGGGCAGGCCCGCGCTCCCAAGCGCCGCTCTTCGTCATTCACACGGCCATGCCCTCCGTGGAGACCAGCCACGTCGAGATGGAGGCCTTTGTGGATTCGTTCGGCGCCGCGCTCTACAAGGTTCGGCTGGACGACAACGGCCAGTCCTCGCTGATCAGGCGCCTCACGGCATCCTTCTCGGAGGCGGATCAGGAGGCCGCGGTGCGCGCCAAGCTCGCCTCCCTCTTCCCCGTTGCCTCCCTGCGCACATCGAGGTTCACCCGCGCCTCGGTGGTCGAACTTTCTTCACGCCTCTCCCTGGAGGTGGTCTCTCCACGAGCACTCCAGAACCTCTCCTCCTCCAGCCTCCTGGAGAATCCCCTGGGTCTCGCCGCTCTGTTTGTGGACATTCCCAACGGCCTCCCACCCCGGATCCCCGTCAAGCCGGACGACCAGGTGGCGGCCGGCCCGCCGTGGGATGTGAAGCTCAACGCCCTGGGAACGACGTCGGTCCTCGACGCGGTGGTGCGGCTCTCCCTTCCCCCGGGCTTCGCCTGGACACCGCCTTCCCAGAGCGTCCAGGAGAAACCCTTCTTGCGGTACTCGTTGGCCTGGGACTCCGACGGGGAGCGGCGCTGGAAGGGGACGCTCCACCTCGAGATGCGCAGAGGCTCCTGGCTCCCCGCGGAGCGGAAGGCAACCCTGCAATGCGTGGACGAGGTCTTCGCGTCGCTCTATAGCCCGCTCGTCCTCACGAAAACGCCTTGAGGACTCCCGTCCCGCCAAATAAGGAGAAGGCCGGGGTAATCACCCCGGCCTCCGTCTCCTGCCCGCGGAGAGTCCCGGAAAGCTAGAAGAGAACCGTCCGGGCCGGCGGGGCCGTCAAGCGCCCCCACAGCTCCCGCAGCGCGGGATAGGTCTTCGGGCCGATGACGCGGGATGGAATCCGGATCTCCAGGCTCATCCGGAGCGCTCCATCCGCGGTGGTCCACCGCTGGCTGCCCGACCCCGCCTCGCCGGTCACCTGGATCTCCTCGGGGAGATAGGTCGGGAAGAGGTTCTTGGGAAGCGCGAGGGCGAGGGTCACCGTCTCCTCGCCGGGCCATCCCAGCAGGAGGGGCAGCTCCCGGACGCTCCGGTGCATCTGGGGCAGGCGGGCCAGAAGAGAGCCCGCGGGAAGGCCCGTCTTCAGCAGCCGCGGCCCCTTGGGCTCCTCCGGAATTTGGCCCTTGAACTTCAGCGCCACCCGGGTCCGCGCCGGCGACAGGAGCGCCACGGAGTGCGCCGTGAGCTCGGCGCCCGGGAGGATGCCGCCCAAATACTCCTCCACCCCGGATTTGAGCGCCTCCGCCGAGCCCTGCCATCCGTAGAACGGGCTGTAGGCGCCGTCGAGCTCGAGCGTCCCCTCCCCCTCGTAGGAAAAGTTGCTCGCCAGCGTGGCCCTGAGGTCGGCCAGGAGGCGGTCCGGCGCCTCCAGGGCGGGCATGGTGTGGAGCTCGCCGAACCCTGCCGTGAGCGGGAGACCCTTGAAGTCGCGGAAATTCCGCTGGGAGCTTTCGGCAAGGGGGGCCACCGGATCGAACCAGAGAGTGGCCCCGTCCACCTTGCTGTGGACGATGATGCGGCTCATCTGGGCCATGCAAGGGACGGCCCCGGGGTCCGGCAACCCCTGGGGCGCGGGCCTGCACGCCGCGGGGGCGGCCCAGATTCCGACGCGCTGGAGCATGGCGCAGAGCAGGACGGCCTTGTCGAGGGCGTGGCCGTAGCCGGAGTCGAAGACCTGGGCCGCGGTGCGCGGCGCGTACCCGAAGTCCGAGAGCGGCCACTCCACGGTGTTGATGGCTTCGGCGACGTAGCGCTGGAGGGCCAGGGCCTTTTGAAACTCTGTGACGGCGCCCTTCACGAGGGCGTCGGCCTTCTGGGCGATCTTCGGGGAGCCCGCGGCGACCGCCGCGTCCACGAGCGGCCCGAACACCTTGTTGGCGGTGGCCCAGTCGGGGCAGGTCGTGACCAGAAGCCGCGGCGCGGCCCAGAGCTCCTCCTCGCGGGCGCGCCCCACCGGAAGGGCGGCGCCGTCCCGCAGCCGCCAGGTGTAGGTCGTGCCGGTTCCGTCCGCGCGGACGACCGGCTCCGCCGTCCCGTTGAAGAAGGCGTAGTGGAGTGCGGTCCCGCCGGGGACCGTGACCGCCACCGTGCGCTCCAGGGAGGGGTAGGGCTCGGCGAAGAGGAAGTCGCCGTCGTAAAACCGGCGCCAGGGGGTCTTGTCCGCGACCGTCCACTGGCTCTCGACCACGCAGCCCACGTCCAGCCCGACCTTGGTCATGACCATCTCGCGCCAAGCCGTATAGGCCGGCGCGCGCTCCAGCTCGTAGGGGGTCATCTCGTTGAAGGAGTTGGCTCGAGCCTCCCGGACCTCCCCGTCGGCGGTGAGGGTACGCAGGCGGTAGTCGCGCAGTTCTTGGGTCTGGCTGTTGAAGGAGACCTTCGGGTCCCCCGCCAGGTCCATACCCTGGAAGGTCAGGATCTTCTCCACCCGGACGACGGTCTGCGTGACCCGCCCGTCGGCGGCGAGGGTCACGGTCCGCGCGTCCGAGAGCACGAGGACGTCCGCCCCCGGATAGGCCTTCACGCCGGGGGTTTCCGCGTACGGCGCCGGAAGCCCGGCGCCCCATCCAGACAGGGCCACGAGGCCCGCGACGAAAGCGGTCACTATCCCTCTTCGCATGGCCTTCTCCTACCGGCCCGCGACGGCCAGCAGGCCGCCGAAGCGGTTCATGGCGTCCCACGCCTGCTTCAGACCCGGGTACTCGGCGGCTGGGACGATCTTCTTCTTGACGGTGAAACGCTCCTGCAGCGCCAGCGCCCCGCCGCGGAAGGCCACCTTCACCTCGAAGGCGGCCGCGGCGGCGTCCACGGTCTTGGCTTCAGGGATGACCTTGAGGGTGTAGCCCGCGGGCAGGGAGAGGGTCTCCTCGAACTGAAACTGGCGGCTCGCCCTCAGGAAGATGTCGTACGTGCGCTTCTCCCCAACGACGGCGGCGGCGAAGTCGGTGAGGCGGCGATTGCTCAGGAGGTTCTTCGCCGCGGGGAGCGTGAAGTAGAGCGCGTCCGGCGTGGCCATGGCGTAGCCGGGGACCCGGTACTTGAGGGTGATGGCGAAGGGGGTCTTCACGTCCACGGGGTCGGTCGTGGCGTACGAAAGCAGCTCGGCCCTGGGCGAGAGCCGGCCCAGCCACTGCTCGAAGGTGGGGCGCACCTCCGAGGCATCGGCGTTCACGACGCTCCAGCGGAGGTTCGTCTCGCTGTAGTGGCCGCCCGTGACGACGAGGGTTCCCGACAGGTCGCCCCGGGCGTCGAGGGTCGAGTTGGAGACCACCTTCACGAAGTTATCCTCGGGGGGCGCCGGGGCTGTCTCCATGAGAACCTCGCCCCCGGCGGTGCCAATGACGAAGTTCTGCGGCTTCTCCGCGGAGGACCAGACCTCGGAGCTGAAGGGGCACCAGGTGGGGTCGTAGAGCTTGTACTTTCCGGGGGCCGTCTCCACCGCGACCACGCAGTGGTTGAACTGGTCGGCGGGGACCCCCTCCACCTTGGCCCCCGCCATGGTCATGGCGGGGTAGGTCTTGTAGCCCGCGGCCCGGAACATCGTCACCAGCATCCCGGCGATGTCCTTGCAGACGCCCGCTCGGTCCTCGAAGGTCATGGTTCCCGGGTGCAGCGTGTAGCCCTCGCCCTTGCCCATGGAGATGCCCGAGTAGCGGATCTGCCGCGCCACCCAGGCCAGCAGGGCGAAGCGCTTCTCGTCGTCGCTCTTCAGCCCGGCGGTGATCTCATCCACCTTTTGCTTAATGGCGTCGTTCCATGCGAAGGCGCGGGCATCCTCGTTCACCTGGAAGAACCAGCGCGACTTGGCCGGCCAGTCGGGAACTGTGGCGAGCACCAGCTTGGGCATCGCGTCGGTGTCCTCCACCATCCTGGGCTCGCGGACGATGGCGGGGACGTTCTCCTTCCACCACGTGTAGGTGAGACCCTGAGCGTCGAAGGCGGTGCTGGATCCCAACTCCCCGTGGTAGACGCGCGCGTGGATGGGCTTGTCCTTGGGAAGGGTGATGGAGTACCGCTTCCTCACGATGGGCAGCTCCCCCTGGAAGAGGACCACGTCGTAGTAGTGGCCCCGCATGGGGGGGATGTACTTCTCGTCCTCGGGGCCGCCGGGCCCGCCGAGGTAGGCGATGACGAACCCCTTGGAGTAGGTCCGGACCTCCACGGCGTCCCCGGGGTGGAGCTTGGGGACCGCGGCGAGCTTCATGCGGGGGCCCCAGTAGATCATCTCCTGGGGCTGCGGGAGGTCCAGGACCGCATCCGCCGGGAGGGGCTCGACGGCGCCCCCGGCCCGGTAGACGGTGACCCCCTGCACTTCGGCGAAGGAGGAGGCCGGGTCATAGTCGGTGCGGATGGCGGCGTACCGGGCCGCGCCCGCCTGGGTGAGCACCTTGACCAGCTGGGTCTTGTAGACGTGCGAGAGCCCCGTCTCCTCCACCTGGACCCGGGTCTCGTCGCTGACCACCACGGCGTCGGCGCCGGGGTAGGCCTCCGCGGTCACCGCCTGGAGCGCCTGGGGCGCCCCCTGGGCCCGGAGGCCCGCGGAGAGGGCCATCGCCAGGGTGGCGAGGACGGCCCAGCCCGCTCTGCTCGTCGAAGCTCTCATGGCTCCTCCCGTCTCGTTCGGCCAAGGGCGTGGAGCTCCTTCGCCCGTTTCCTGCGTCCCATTCCGTCGGCGAGGCGCGCCAGGGCGTCCTTCGCCGCCGCCTGCTCGGCGGCCTTCTTGGTCGCCCCCGCGCCCCTCCCCGCGGCCTCCCCGTCCAGAAGGACGGTGGCCTCGAACCCGCCGTCGGCGGACGACACCCGGTACTCGGGCCGCGAAACCCCCTCGGCCTGGCGCAGTTCCTGGAGGCCGGTCTTGGCGTCCTCGGAGAGAACGGCGAGTCCTCGGCGTCTCACGTCGTCGGCCCAGAGCGCGCGCGCCAGGGACCGGGGCTTCTTGGGCCCGGCGTCGAGGTAGAGCGCCGCGAAGAGAGCCTCGAGGACGGAGGCGAGGATCCGCTCCTTGGTCCTGCCGCCGTCGCGCTCCTCCCCCGTCCCGAGCTCGACGTGGCGCTCCAGCTGGAGCCCGCGGGCGAAGCCGGCCAGCACGGGCCCGCTGATCCAGAAGGAGCGCAGGCGCGTGAGCACCCCCTCGTGGGCGTCCGGGAACCGGTCGAAGAGCAGCTCGGCGACCCAGGCGTTGAGCAGGGCGTCGCCCAAGAACTCCAGCCTTTCGTAGGAGGCGAGCCGGGTCTGCCCCGCCTCCACCGCCGCGCTGGGGTGGGTCAGGGCGTGGACCAGGAGGGTTCGGTCCCCGAAAAAGTGCCTCAGGCGCGCCTGGAGGGCATCGAGCGAGCGGGGGGGAATGGGCGGAGTCATCTCAGAGGACGATCTCTCCGGCGGCTTCGCGAACGGTGGCGGTCTCCACGGGCCGCTCCTCGCGGCCGAAGCCCGCGAGCAGAGCGTTGGTGCAGAGGTTGTTGATGAGCCGCGGGATGCCGCCGGTCGCCTCGTGGACCGCGGTCAGGGCCTCCTTGGTGAAGACCGCGCCGTCCCCCCCCGCCACCTGGAGGCGGTAGCGCACGTACGAGGCGGTCTCCTCCGCGGAGAGCGGGCCGAGGTGATACCACATGCCGACGCGCTGGCGCAGGGCCCGGTAGGCCGGGTGTGCGAGCCGGCGCCTCAGCTCGGGCTGGCCAAGGAGGAGGATGGCCAGGAGGTTCTGGTCGTCGAGCTGGAAGTTGGAGAGGAGCCGGATCTCGTCGAAGGTGGGCTTGCCCGGGATGAGTTGGGCCTCGTCCACCACCAGCACCACGCCTCGCCCCTCCTCCTTGAGCGCGTAGAGGCGGTCGCTGAGGGCGTCCACGAGGTCCGCGCGGTGGTGGCTCACCCGCGCGGCGTCGAGCCGCAGGGCCAACTCCCGCAAAAGCTGCAGGGGGGTGAGGCGCGGGTTGACGATCATGATGAACCGATCCGCGTCGTTGCGGTCCATGAGCGCGCGGCTGAGGGTGGTCTTCCCGCAGCCGATGTCGCCCGTCAAGACAGCGATCTCCCGCTCCTCGACGGTGTACTGGAGCCGCGCGAGGGCCTCCTCGTGCTGGGGCGCCAGGTAGAGGAAGCGGGGGTCGGGCGTCTTTCCGAAGGGCCGCTCGCGCAGCCCGTAGTAGGCCTTATACACGGACCGCCTCGGAGGTGGCCAGCAGGCTCGCGGTGTCAATGACGAGGATGACCTGGTTCTCGCCGATCTCGGTGGCCCCGGCGACGCCGGGCACCCTGCCCAGGTTGCGGCCGATGGGGTGGATGACCGTCTCCTGCTCCCCCACCAGCTCGTCCACCAGGATGCCCGCGCTCCTCTCGCCCCTCCGGGAGACCACCACGAAGTGGCGCTCGGGCGCCTTTCCCTCCCTCTCGAGGCCGAAACGCCTCTCGAGTCGGAGGAGCGGCAGGGTGGCGCCCCGCAGGTTCGAGACCTCCCGCCGGTCCACCCAGTCAATCTCGTCCTCCCGGAGCCGGAAGGTCTCCACCACGGAGGAGATAGGGATGGCGTAGCGCTGGCCGCAGCAGGAGACGATGAGGCTCTGGATGATGGCGAGGGTGATGGGGAGCGTGAGCTGGAAGGTCGTGCCCCTCCCGGGCTCGGACCAGACCGAGATCGTCCCCTTCATCCCCTCCACCGCGGTCTTCACCGCGTCGAGCCCCACGCCCCGTCCCGAAACCTCGGTAACCGTCTCGGCGGAGGAGAACCCCGGGAGGAAGATAAGCTCCATGCACTCTTCGGCGCTGAGCACGGCGTCCTCGGCCACTAGGCCCTTGCGCACGGCGGCGGCGCGAATCTTCTCCTGCTGGAGGCCGCGGCCGTCGTCGGTGACCTCGATGACGATGGAGTTGCCCTTCTGGTAGGCCGAGACGCCGAGCAGGCCCTCCTCGGTCTTGCCGGCGGCCCGGCGCTCCTCGGGGGTTTCGAGCCCGTGGTCAATGCCGTTGCGGATGATGTGGACGAGCGGCGTCACCAGCTCGTCAATCATCATCTTGTCGAGCTCGGTGTCGCCACCGTAGAGCTGGATGGAGACTTGCTTGTTCGCCTGGCGCGCCAGCCGGCGCGCGGTCCGGTTCAGCCGCGTGAAGATCTGGCCGATGGGGACCATGCGGATGTCAATGATGGCCCGCTGCAGCTCGTCGAGCTTCTTCTGCATGCCTCGCAGGTGGCGGCCGAATTCGGAGGCAAGCTCGGCCTGGGCCTCCTCTGCACTCAACCGTTGGACCGAACGCTCGAAGGAGGTCTGCACGAGGTTGAGCTCCCCGACGATACCCATCACCGCGTCGAGCTTGGAGATGGCGACCTTCACCGAGTTGCTCAGGCCTCGAACGTCGTCGGCCTCCTCCGCCTCGGCCGCGCCGCGCGCCTCCTCGGCGGGCTCCCCCGCCGCGAGCGGCTCGGAGTCCGGGGCCGCGCCCGGGAGACGGGGGAGAATGTCGGTGACCGCGGCGCCCGTGCCGGCGACCTCCGACTCCACCTCGGCGAGGCCGAGGGAGGTCCCGTAGAGCAGGCGGAAGTGGAGGCCGTCGGTGAGGCTCGGGTCTACCACCGGGAGGGTGCTGATGACCTCGCCGGAGCCGCCGAGCTTCTCGGTGAGCGCCCTCAGACGGGTGTCGAAGTCGGTGAAGGAGAACCCCACCTGGATGGCGAAGAGGCGGTTGCCCTCCTCGATGTTGTCCCGGAGGCGGTGCTCCTCGTACTCGGTGAGGGACTTGAGGGTGTTCTCGTCCAGGAGGAGGACGGGTTCCGCGGACCGGGGAGCGGCGGCGTCCCTGGCGTCCACCCCCGCGGCGATCCGAGTCAGCAGCGCGGCCGTGTCCGCGCCGGGCCGCCCCTCGCCCGCGTCGGCCACGAGCTGCCGCAGCGCCTTGCGGCTGTCGTGGAGCAGGGCGAAGAGGCCGGGGGAGAACTTCACCTTGCCCATGCGCACCCGGTCGAGCAGGCTCTCCAGGTCGTGGGCCACGGCGGTGATCTTCTCGAGCCCCAGCATGGAGGCCAAGCCCTTGAGCGAGTGCATCTCGCGGAAGATCTTGTTGACGCGGTCGGGGCGGACTTTCCCGGAGGACTCGAGCTGCTCCTGGGAGGTCTCGAGATCCTCGCTCAGGGCCTCCAGGATCTCCTCGGCTTCCGCCACGAAATCCTTGAGCGCCTTGGCCTGGCTCTTGTCCATGGCCTCTCCCGGAGGGCGTCCCGTTAAAGGTATTTCTGGACCAGGTTCACCAACTCGCCGTCGGTGAAGGGCTTGACGAGGTAGCCGTTGGCCCCGATCGCCAGCCCCCGACGCCGGTCCTCCTCCCCCGCTTCGGTGGAGATGATCAGGATGGGGACCTCCTTGTAGGCCGGATGCTGGCGGAGGAAGGTGATAAGCTCGAGCCCGTTGATGTCGGGCATGTTGATGTCGGTGATGATGAGCCGGAACTCGCTCTCGGGGATGACCTTGAGGGCGGCGAAACCGTTCTCGGCCTCGTGGACGTCCACGTCGAGGTGCTGCTCGAGCGCGGCCGCGATGAGGCTGCGCATGGCGTTGTTGTCTTCCACCACCAGCACCTTCGCCCGCATGGTCGCCCCGGCGGGCCTCAGCCCGCGAACTCTACGACCACCGGCGCGGGCAGGAGGCCCCGCGCGTGGCCCTCGTCGAGGAAGCGGCGCACGGCTTCGCGCCCCTTCTCGCCGTACCCCCGGGTCCAGTCGTTCACGTACATCCCCACGAACCAGTCGGCCTCGCGCCGGTCCAGCCCCCGGCCGAAGCGCATGGCGTAGTCCAGCGCCTCCTCGCGGTGCGACAGGGAGTATTCGATCCCCTCGCCCAGCAGCCGGCTCGTCTCGGCCACCAGCGCCGGTCCCAGGTCCCTGCGGATGGCGTTGCCGCCGAGCGGCAGCGGGAGCCCGGTGCGGTCCTTCCACCAGCGCCCCAGGTCCACGACGCGGTGGAGTCCCTCCCGGGCGAAGGTGAGCTGCCCCTCGTGGATGAGGAGCCCAGCGGGCACCTCGCCGGCCTTCACGGCGTCGAGGATGCGGTCGAAGGGGACCACCCGGGCCGTGAAGTCGGGCTGGAAGAGCCGCAGGGCGAGGTGCGCGGAGGTGAGCTCGCCGGGGATGGCGATGGGGAGCCCCTTCAGCTGCCCGGGTGCCAGGGGCTCCCGGGAGACCACCACCGGGCCGTAGCCGTCGCCGAAGGAGGCGCCGTGCGGCAGCAGGAGGTAGCGGTCCGCCAGGAAGGCGTAGGCGTGGAACGAGACCGCCGTGACGTCCAGCTCGCCCGCGAGGGCCCGCCGGTTCAGGGTCTCGATGTCGCAGAGCTCGTGCTCAAACCGGATGTCGCCCGTGGGCACCTTCCCGGTGGCGAGGCCGTAGAACATGAAGGCGTCGTCCGAATCGGGGCTGTGGGCGAGGCGGATCACGCGCGTCATTCGCTCTCCCGGCGTCGGATCAGGGCAGGGGCGCCCGGATGAGGTGGACGTCGTCCACCCAGACGGTCCCCGAGCCGCCCAGCACGGCGCTGAAGGTGATCGAGTTGACCTTCTGCCCCTTCTGGACGGTGTAGACCAGCTCCCGGTCCAGCCAGTCGGAGGTGGCGCCCAGGGCGGTCTGGTAGTTCTTCACCTCCTGCTTTCCGCCGCTGGCGAAGTTCACGTCCATCTGGCCGTAGGCGTCGCCCAGGAAATCCTTGACCTTCATCTTGTACCTCAGCGTGAACTTGGCCCCCTCGCCGGGGAACTTCATGTCGTACAGGGGGATGGTGGCGGGCTGCTCGGCCACCATCTTGAGCGCCCCGCCGCCTTCGGCGGCGCCCTGCTTGTCCACGACCACCGCCTGGGGGGTGAGCAGGTTGTCGAGGGTGTCGCAGGAGAAGGTCTCGACCTCCTTGGGCGGCTCCACCTTCGGCTTGCAGGCCGTGGCGGCGAGCAGCCCCACGACGACGACGATTCCAAGAAACCGGACGGACCTCATGGCGTGCCTCCCCCTCAATCCAGATCAATGTCGCGCTTGACCGGGCCCGCCGGGCCCTGCTTCGCCTTCTCGAACAGGTCTTGAAACTTCTTCTCCAGAACCTCCTTCTTGCTCTTCTCGGCGCGGACGGACTCCTGGAATTTTTCCTCGGCGATGCGCTTTTCCGCGTCCAGGACTTTGAGCCGCTCCTCGAAGGAGGTCTTCTCGCCCGTCTCGGGCGGGGTCTCGTGGGAGAGCACCACCCTTTTTTCGGCGTCCAGCTTCAAGAGGGCGCCGCAGCAGGGACAGGTGACGCAAAAGACGCTCTCCTGGCTCAAGGCGGAAGTCCTCTCCTTCATGATGCAGGATACCAGAGGAGCCCCTTTCCGGCAAAGGGAAGAGCCCCGCGGCGAGGTGCTCCCCTTGCGCCGGCGGCCCCGCGGCCTCACAATGCGGTTCGAGACCAGTCCCAAGGAGCCCTCCACCGTGCGCACCGTCATCCTGGGCGACGTCCATCTCGGCTCCCCCCTCTGCCGCGCGGAGCCCCTCCGGGCCCTGCTGGAGGAGATTCCCTTCGACCGGCTCGTCCTCAACGGGGACATCTTCGACGATCTGAATTTCCGGAGGCTCTCGGCTCCCCACTGGGCGGTCCTGGAGCTTGTCCGGCGCCGCGCGGAGAACGGGGAGGTGGTCTGGATCCGGGGCAACCACGACGGCCCCGCCGAGGTGTTGCGCCACCTGCTGGGGGTGCCCGTCGAGCCCGAGTACTCCTTTCCCTACCGCGGCCGGACGGTTTACGTGACCCACGGGGACCAGTTCGACCGGTTCCAGGCCTCCGCCCGCCGGATGCGGCGGCTGCGCGACCTGCGGGACCTTTTTCACGGCTTCGCGATCTGGTTCGACGTCCCCCGCAAGGCCGCCCTCCAGTGGCTCCAGCGGTCCAACGGCGTCTACGCGCGGGCCGTGGACCAGGTGAAACGCCGGGCCTTCGCCCGGGCCAGAGAGCTGGGGGCCTCCTACGTGGTGACGGGCCACACCCACCGGCGGGAGACCGAGACCCGGGGCGGGATCACCTACCTGAACCCCAGCTCGTGGCTTACGGCCTATCCCGCCTTCATCCTCTTCGACGACTGCGAGAGCGAGCCGCGGCTGGTGGTCCTCGACGCCCGCCTCCGCCACCAGCGCAGGCGACGGCGGCGCGGCGGCGTCCCCTTCACCGTGGCGAAAGGCTGAGGGAGGGAAGCCATCGCCAGGGCGCCGGCGGCGCCGCTCTCACTCCCCGTCCAGCCCGAACTTCTTGAGGCGGTAGAGCAGGACGTGGCGGGGGATCTTCAAGGCCCGCGCCGCGGCCGACTTGTTGCCCCCCGCGCGGCGCAGAGCCTCCTGGATGGCGGCCTTCTCCACGGCCCAGAGCCCCGCATCCCCTTCCGTCTCGGAGAGGGCGCCCGGGCCTCCGAATTCCAGGGGCAGGAGCGCGGGCGTGACGGGCTCCCGCGGGTGCAGGACCGCGAGGCGCTGGCAGAGGTTCTGCAGCTCGCGGATGTTGCCGGGCCATGAGTAAGCGCGCAAGGCCCGCTCTGCCTGGGGAGACAGCGCGAGGTCGCCTCCCTCGAACTGACGGTAGAAATGGCTGAGCAGGAGCAGGAGGTCGTCGGCGCGCTCCCGGAGGGCCGGCATCCGCACGGTCACCACCGCCAGCCGGTAGTAAAGGTCCTCGCGGAACGTGCCGAGCCGAACCCGCGCCGCAAGGTCCCGGTGGGTCGCCGCCACGAGCCGCACGTCCACCCGCACGGGCGAGGCGGCCCCCACCGGATCCACGACCCGCTCCTGGAGGGCCCGCAGGATCTTGGCCTGGAGCCGCGGCTCCATGTCGCCGATCTCGTCCAGAAAGAGCGTCCCGCCCTCGGCTTGGCGGAACTTCCCCGGGTGGTCGGCCACGGCTCCGGTGAAGGCCCCGCGGACGTGGCCGAAGAGCTCGCTCTCGAGCAGGTCGCCCGAGACGGCGGCGCAGTTGAGCGCCACGAACGGCCCCGAGGCTCTCGGCGAGAGGGCGTGGAGGGCGCGCGCGGCGAGCTCCTTTCCCGTGCCGCTCTCGCCCGCCAGAAGGACCGTGGCCTCGGTGGGGCCGGCCCTCCGGATGAGCTCCCGCGTGGCTTCGAGCGCCGGGCTCACCCCCAACATGGCCTCCAGCGGCGCCTTCTCGGCGAGCGTCTCGCGCAGACGGCGGTTCTCCCTCTGCAGGTTCCCGACGTGCAGCGCCCGCTGGACGGCCCGCAGGAGGGTCTCCCGATCCACCGGCTTGGTGAGATAGTCGAAGGCTCCGGCGCGCATCGCCTCCACGGCGTCGTTGATCGTTCCGAAGGCCGTGAGCAGGACCACCGGCAGGTCGGGTTGGCGGGCGCGCACCTCCTGCAGCAGGGCGGAGCCGTCCATGCCGGGCATCCGGACGTCCGTGAGGAGCAGGTCGAAGTTTCCCGCCCCCAGCTTGGAGAGGGCGTCCCTCCCGTCGCGGGCGGCCACCGTCTCGTACCCAGCCTGGCGCAGGTGGTACGCCAGGACCTCGCGCAGGCTCGCGTCGTCGTCGGCGAGCAGGATGCGCGCGGTCACGGCGCACCCTCCCGCCGCAGGGGCAGGGCGAGCGTGAAGCGAGCGCCGCCTCCGGGCCCGTTCCGGCCGACGAGGGTCCCGCCGTGGGCGTGGGCCACCTGCCGCGCCAGGGGAAGGCCGAGCCCCGTCCCCTCCCGGCGCCCGGTGAAGAAAGGCTCGAAGATCCGCTCCTCGTCGCCTTCGGGGATGCCCGGGCCCGCGTCGCTCACGGTGAACTCGACCCGCCCCGCGCTCTGCGAGCACGTCAGGGTCACGGACGACGCCTCCGGAGAGGCCTGGATGGCGTTGCGCAGAAGGTTCACGAGGGCCTGGGTCACCCGGTCCGGGTCGGCGACGACGGTTTCCGGCGCGCCGCCCGGGACCATCTCGAGAGAGACCTTGCGCTCCTCCGCGAGCAGGCGGGCCCCGTCGGAGGCGTGGCCGAGAAGCTCCGCCACACGGCACTCGCGCGGCAGCAGAACCAGGGGCCTGCCCAGGTCCAGGAAGTCGTCCACGACCCGCCCGAGACGCCGGCACTCCTTCACGAGGATGTCGTAGAAGGCGCGCCGCGGGTGGCCCTCCGGAAAGTCCTCGCCGAGGATTTCCGTGGCCCCCTGGAGAGAACCCAGCGGGGTGCGCACCTCGTGGGCGATCCCCGCCGAGGCGCGCCCGAGCGCGGCGAGCCGCTCGCTGGCGGCCAGTTCCCGCTCGAGCCGCTCCTTGTTCCTCCGTTCGCGCTCCTTGGCGGTCACGAGGAGCCCCGTGAGGAGGCCGAGCGCGAGGTAGAAGAGGGTTTCGACGAAATCGGGGTTGGAGAAGAGCGGCCCCTCGAACCGCCAGGCCAGCGGGGCTACCGCCGCCGCCAGGACCGCGGCCACGGCCAGCCCGCCGCGCAGGCCGAACCAGAGGGCGCCCAGGATGATGGGCACGTAGCAAAGGCGGCGGTGGAGGTCCCCCGCGTGAAGGACGTGGTGGAGCCCCTCCGGCAGCGGCAGGATCTGGTAGTGGAGGGAGAGCGTGAGGGCCAGGATCGCCGCCACGATTCCCATTTGGGTGAGAGGGCGCTTCATGGTTGCTCCTTACCGCGTGAAAGTTGCTGAAGAATATTCTACAACGTACTTGGCGAATATTCAACGAAAAGGTACTGAAGAGCGCTGGACATGGAAAACGAGACCATGTTTCCAGCGGAGCGCGTTACACTCATCCCTCGCCACCCGCTACGTGCGGATCGGCCCTGAGAATGACGAAACATTGAAGAGCCGCGAGCGGTTGAGCCGGAAGCGAGAAAAACCGCATCGCTGAACGAAGGGCATCTTGTTTGCATTCGCTGCCCGTCACTCGCCGCTTTTCTGGCAATACACTTGCCACCTGATGCGGCCGCACCGGAGGTTTTCCATGGCGCAGCACTCCCCGGAACCCGCTCCCCCGGAGCACCTCCTGGCTTTGCAGGGCCTCCGGTGCGCCTCTTGCGTGGCGAAGGTGGAGGCGGCCCTCTCCGCCGTGCCCGGGGTGGCGGCCGCCCGGGTGGACCTTCTGACGAGCACCGCGAAGGTGGCCGTCGTCCCGGACGGCGGTCCCGGCCTCGAGGCGCTCCTGGAGGCCGTGCGGAGGGCCGGGTACGCGGCTTTCCCCCTTCAGGACGTGCCGGGCCTCCGCCGAACCGACTGGGGCGAAGCCGTCCTGGACCGGGAGCGGAAGGCCCTGGGCTGGCGCCTTGCGCTCTCCCTGGCCCTGGGCGCTCCCGTGGCGCTTTTCGCCATGGGGCCCATGTTCCCGGGTTTTCCCGCGGCCCTGGGCGCGCCGTGGGCGGCCTGGTTCCAGTTCTTCGCCGCGACGGCGGTCCTGTTCCTCGCGGGATTCCCTCTCCACCGGGACGCCTGGCGGGCGCTGCGCCGCGGGGGCGCGGACATGAACACCCTCGTCTCCCTGGGGACCCTGGCCTCGTACGGCTACAGCACGGCCATGCTCGCGGGGTCCGTTGCGGACCCCGCCCACGCGGCGCACGGCCTCTACTTCGATTCGGCGGCGGTCATCGTGGCGCTCGTCCTGCTCGGGCGCCGCCTCGAGGCGGGCGCGCGGACCCGCGCCTCGGAGGCGATCCGCCATCTGGGAGCGCTGCTCCCTCGGACCGCCCGCATGGTCACCGGCGAGGGCGACCGGGAGGTTCCCGTGGGCGATCTCCGGCCAGGGGACCGGGTGAGGGTGCGCCCCGGAGAGCGCCTTCCCGCCGACGGCCGGGTCCTTGCGGGGGCCTCCACGGTGGACGAGTCGCTCTTCACGGGCGAGCCCGAGCCGCGGCCCAAGGCCGCGGGCGACCGGGTCGTGGGAGGGACGGTGAACCGGCGCGGGACGCTCCTTCTCGAGGTGACCGAGACCGGCGCAAGGACCGTCCTCGCTCACCTGGTGCGGCTCGTGGAGGAGGCCCAGGCGTCGCGGGCCCCCATCCAGCGGCTCGCCGACCGGGTGGCCGCCCGATTCGTCCCCGCCGTGCTGGCGGTGGCTCTGGCGACCTTCGCCGCCTGGATGGCGCTCCCCGCCTCGCCTTCCCTCTCCGAGGCGCTGTTGTGCGCGGTGGCGGTGCTGGTGGTGGCCTGTCCCTGCGCCCTCGGCCTCGCCACGCCGGCCGCCGTCCTCGCGGCCTCGGGGAGCGGGGCCTCCCAGGGGATCCTGTTCCGTTCCGCGGAGGCCCTGGAGCGCGCCGCCGCGGTGCAGGTGGTCCTCTTCGACAAAACCGGGACGCTCACGGAGGGAAACCCCGTCCTGACGGCGGTGACGCCCATGCCCCCCTTCTCGGAAGAGGAGGTCCTCGCCCGCGCGGCCGCCCTGGAGGCCGCCTCCGAGCACCCCCTCGCCTCGGCCCTCCTCGACGCCGCCGAAAAGCGCCGCCTCCCCTTCCCCGCGGCCTCTTCGTTCGAGGCGGTCCCGGGCCGAGGCGTCCGGGGAATCGTGCGGGGCGAGGCCGCCCTGCTCGGAAGCCTCGCCTTCCTGGGCGAAAGCGGCGTCTCCCCCGACGGATTCGCCCCGGCGCCCGCCACCGCGCGCACCTCCCTCTACCTCGCCGTGGGGGGACGCCCCGCGGCGGCCTTCGCCGTCGAGGACCGGCTCAAGCCCGGAGCGGCGCAGGCCGTCGCGGCCCTGCGCTCGCTGGACCTGGAGCCCGTCCTGGTGACCGGCGACTCGGAGCGGGCGGCGGCCGCCGCGGCCCGCGCCAGCGGCATCGCTTCGTGGTACGCCGGGCTTCTCCCCGAGGGAAAGGTGGAACTGATCCGTGCCCTCCGGCGCCAGGGGCGTTCCGTCGTGATGGTAGGCGACGGGATCAACGACGCCCCGGCCCTCGCGGCCGCCGACGTTGGGATCGCCCTCGCCTCGGGCACCGACGCGGCGCTCGCGGCGGCTCCCGTCACCCTCGCCGGCAAAGACCTTGGGGGCGTGGCGCGGGCGGTGTCGCTCGCCCGCCGGACCCTCCGGATCATCCGCCAGAACCTCCTCTTCGCCTTCGTCTACAACGCGCTGGCCATCCCGGTCGCCGCGGGCGCGCTCGCCCCGCTCATGCGCCCAGGCGGTCCCGTGGGCCCCATTCTCGGTTGGGAGGGCCATTTGAATCCCATGATCGCGGCGGCCGCGATGGCCGGAAGCTCCCTCAGCGTGGTGGCCAATGCGCTTAGGCTCCGCGCGGTGGACGAGCGATAAATGCACAATATTCTCCAATTCAGGAATGGGCCCGTTCAGAATAAACGCGACATGACGCGCTATTCGCCTGAATTGCAATATGTTATTGGATGTTTTCTTGAAAATTTTCATCCGGCATGTAAAGTGCTTATCTCCTTTGTCGGGCGGTTTAGCATGGCTGAACGGACGGTCTTCGGGTCCCTCCTGCTTTTTCTGGCGCTCCCTCTCGCAGCTCAGGACCCCCTCGCCGGACTCGTGTCGCGGGCCCTCGCGGACAACCCGGGGCTTCGGGCCCAGCGGGCGAGGGTGGCGGCGGCGCGGCAGGCGCCCTCGCAGGCGAGGGCGCTGCCCGACCCGACGGCCGACGTGGAATTCATGAACCTGGCGGCGGACGGCTCCTTCGGCTCGGAGGCCCTCACCCGCGGCGTCTCGGTGGGTGTGACCCAGATGCTGCCCTTCCCGGGCAAGCGCGGCCTCGCGGCGAAGGCGGCCGAGGGGGAAGCGTCGGTGGAGGAGGCGCGGCTGATGGTCCTGGAGCGGACGGTGCGCTCCGAGGTCCTCGCGGCGGCTTTCCGCTTCGCCACGGCCCGGGAACTCCTGCGGATCAACGGCCAGACGCGGGAGGCGCTCTCGGCGACGACCGAGAGCGCCCTCGCGCGCTACAGCTCCGGGAGCGGGAGCCAGGCCGACGTCCTTCTCGCCCAGAGCGCGGTCACCAAGGCCGACGCCGAGCGCCGGGAGCTGGAGAGGCAGCGCGACGTGGCGCTGGCCCGGCTCGCGAGCCTAACCGCTTCGCCCGTGGACGCAGCGGGGCTGGAGGGGATCGGTCTCCCTCCGCCCGGAGAGCTCCCCGGCCTGGACTCGTTGCTGGCCTCCGTGGACGAGGGCGCCCCCGAGGTCACCGTGGCCCGCTCCGAGGCGGCCGTCGCCGAGGCGCGGGCGGAGGCCGCCAAGAAGAGCTTCAAACCCGACTTCATGGTGGGCGGCCGGTACCGGTTCAAGGACATGACGATGGGGGGACGGGACTACCTCACCGCCATGGCGGGGATGACTCTACCCT
>JAKAIJ010000232.1 GCA_021814355.1 Acidobacteriota bacterium | reverse complement strand
GAGGTCTGGGCCCAGCCGCCGGGCAAGAAGCTGCGCGTCCTCCAGC
The DNA here is from genome assembly GCA_021814355.1 of Acidobacteriota bacterium. GTDB lineage: Bacteria > Acidobacteriota > UBA4820 > UBA4820 > DSQY01 > JAEMPZ01. Next base: position 4,094 of record JAKAIJ010000232.1, on the reverse strand, counting down.
TCCTCTCGGGCGGCGAGAAGGCCATGGTAGCCCTGGCGCTCCTCTTCGCCCTCTTCCGCTACCGTCCCCAGCCCTTCTTCATCCTGGACGAGGTGGACGCGCCCCTGGACGAGGCCAACATCAACCGGTTCAGCCACCTCCTCTCGCAGTTCCGCCACCAGACCCAGTTCCTCATCGTGAGCCACAACAAGCGCACGATGGAGTTGGCCAACGTCCTCTACGGCGTGACCATGGTGGAAGGGGGCGTCTCGCGCATCGTCTCGGTACGGATGAACGCCGTGGAGGAGACCGGCTCCGAAGCCGTCCCGGGGGAGGTCTGATCCCCGGACGACGACCTCCGTAAAAACGGATTTGCCCCCGCAAGCCGCGCTTCCAGGTGGCGTCCCGGCGCTATTGTCCCGAGTCGCCAGTTCGCTGTTTTTCCGGTGCGCCTCGGGACACTTTGTCCTTGTTATGCGCTGATCGGACCACTGAAAATGAGGGGTGCCGAAGCTGCGGCGGATTCGGGAGGAAACAACCAGTGGGACCGCGGTTTGTTGTGCGGATTTTTGCCCTTGCGCGCCTGCTTGCGCCCGCGGGGGCTGCTTGAGCGGTGGGTCTAAAAGCGGAGGGTGAATGGTTGTCCCCTTCCCCGAAAGTCTGATCTGCTGAATTCAGCAAACCTGTAGAGCAAGTCCCCTCCGGAAAGGGTGCTGGGAGCACCCAGGAAGGGGGCGAGGACCATGAGTGGCGTGGGTGAAGAGAGGCGCGGAGTCGAGGCGCGCCCGGCTGGACAGAGCCAATCCTGGCGGGCCGCCCTTGTAAGCAGTCCCAGGGCTCCGGCCTTGCTCGCGGGGTCAGCCCCCAATCCCATCTCCGCTTCGGGGAAGTCCTTGGCCAAAGAGTCCACTTTACGGCCGTCGGCGTAGTATAATCGGCGCCTGCCCCGAAGCCCCGCCGCCGCGCCGTCGCGGGGCTGGGGCGGGGCACCCGCGGACCGCGCCATGGACCATGCCCGGAATCTCCTCCACGAATTTCTCCTTGCTTGCCGGAAGGGCGCCGCGCGCCTCCTCTGCGGGGCGCTCCTGCTTCTGGCCGCCTCCGGGGCGCGCGCCGCGGGGCTGGAGGTCTCGGGCGGGATCAACCGGGCCCGGGTGCGGGCGGGGGAGGGCCTTGTCTTCACCCTGCGGCTGAAGGGGCCCGGCTCGGCCATGTCCCAGCCGGCGCTGCCGCCCCTGTCCGATTTCCGGCTCGCGGGCCAGTATCAGACGGTGGAGACGGCCGCCGACGGCGGCCGGGTCTTCGCCTACCACTACCTGCTGACCCCCACGCGGGCCGGGCGGCTGCTCATCCCCGAGCTGAGCTTCCGGATCGGCGGGGAGACCCGCACGGTCGCCGGCTTTGCCGTGGAGGTCGAGACGGCCCCCGAGCCGCCGGCCCCGCCCGCCGCCGCGCCTTCCTCGGCCGCGGCACCGGCGGAAGCTGGGGCCGATCTGGCCCTGACAGGGGAGCTCTCGGCCCCCCGGGCCTACCTGGGCCAGCCGGTGACCTACACCCTCCACCTGGTCACCCGGCAGTCGGTCCGCAACTTCGAGATCGTGAAGCGCCCCGACTTCCAGGGGTTCCGGAAAGTGGAGGTCCCCGCCCCCTCCTCCCCGCCCACCCGCCGACTGGTCCGCGACGCCGTCACCTTCCTGGACGTGGTCATCCTCCGCTACACGCTCTTCCCCATCGAGGAGGGGACGCTGCGGGTGGAGCCCTTCGAGGCGCTGTTGCGCGCCGAGTCCAGAGAGGTGCTGGGACGCGTGGACACGCTGAAGATCCGCGGGGGGGGCGTTGCCCTCCAGACCGTCGCCCTTCCCGCCGCCCCGCCCGGATTCGGCGGCGCCGTCGGGAGCTTCGGCCTCGTGCTGCGCGGCGGGCCCCCGGCCCGGGCGGAGCTTGGCCAGCCCTTCACCCTCGACTACCGCATCGAGGGGACGGGTTTTCTGCCGGACAACCCCCTCCGCTGGACCGACTCCCCCTTCTTCACGGTCTACCCGGCCACGGCGCAGGACGAGAGCGCCTTTGCGGAGGGCGCCTACCGGGTGAAGAGGAACCTCCGCCTGTCGCTCCTGCCCAAGCTCGCGGGGGACACGGCCCTGCCGAGGGCGGCCCTCGTCTACTTCGATCCGGCCGCCGGGCGGTACCAGACCCTCGAAACGGGCGGAACCCGGCTGGAGGTGCACGGCGGCGCCTCCTCGGGGGCCGCGGCCCCCGCTCTCGCGCCGCTGGTGGAGAATCCCCGGCCCTCCCGGCCCCCCGAGCCCTGGGTGCCGCTCTCCCTCTTCCCGCTCCTGCTCTCCCTCCCCTTCGCCGCGAGCGTCCTTCTGGCCTCGGGGCTCTGGCTCTACCGGACCCGGTTCGCCTCGCCCGAGAAGGTGCGGGAGCGCCACCTGCTCCACGCCGCCCGCCGCCACCTCCACCAGGCCCGCCGAAACCTGGACGTCCGGCGCTCGGCGGCCTTCCACGGCGAGCTGACCAAGGCGCTCCACGCCGCCATGGACCTCCACACCGGGCGCGCCACCGCGGGCCTCACCCGGCCCGCCCTGAGGGAGGTGCTGAGGGAGGCGGGGATCGGCGAGGAGATCGCCGCCTCGCACCTGGGCCTGCTCGACCAGCTCGAGTCCGCCGAGTTCGCCCAGGAGACGGTGGGCAAACGGGACCTTTCGGCGCGGTACGACGCCGTGCGCCGGCTCCTGCAGGAGGCCCGCCGTGGCTGACCGCCGCGCCCGCTTCGCCGCCCTGTTTTTCGCGCTCGCCGCGGCGCTCGCGCCCGTTCGGGCGCAGACCCCCGCCGCCGTCTCGTCCCAGGCGCGCCAAGCCTATGCCGAGGGACGCTACACAGAGGCCGCTCGGCTGTACGCGCTCCTGGCCGCCTCGGGCGGGGACGGGGCCGCCGTCCAGTACGACCTGGGCAACTGCCACCTCAAGGCCGGGGACGTGGCCCGCGCCATCGTGGCCTACCGGCGGGCCCTGCGGTTCGAGCCTGGCCTGGCGGCGGCGCGGCAAAACCTTAAGATCGCCCGGACCCTCCTGCCGGCCCGGGCCGTTGCCTGGCAGCCGCCCCCCTGGGAAGCCGCCATCCGGTCCCTGGGCTCCGACGTCCTGACGCTGCTCACCCTCGCCCTCGCCCTGGCCGGGAACGGAGCCCTCTGGGCCGTCCTCTTCCTGGGTCCGGGCCGCCTCCGCCGGGTAATGGTGGGGCTCATGACGGGGGCTCTCGTTGCGGCGGCGGTGGCGGGCGGGCTCCTCTACTACGCGGTGAAGGTGGCCCCGCTCCGCCAGGCGGTGGTGGTGGTGGGCTCCGCAAAGGTCTACGAAAGACCCCAAGGCGAGGGCGCGGTCCTCGCAACCCTGCCGCCGGGCTCTGAGGTGGTGCGCGTGGCCTCCGCGGGCGGATGGAGCCTGCTATTGTGGGGCGAGGGGAGCGGCTGGGCCCTCTCCTCCGAGGTGGAGGCGCCGTGAGCCGCGTCTGGAGGACCCTGTTCCTGATTCTCCTCGGGATCCTCGCCCTCGCCGCGGTCCTGGGGGCCGTGGCGTGGAGGCACCACGGGGACCTCGCGCTCCTGCTGGTGGAAGAGACGCCGCCCCCGGCGTGCCCGCCGGGCCGTCCCCGACCGTCCCCGCCGGCGGTCCCTCCTCCGTCGTCCCCGCCGGCGGCCCCCGCGCCGCCCGCCCGGACGCCCTCCTGGGAGGGGCTTTCGGTGGCGCCCTACGCGGGACGGTACGCGGCGGACATAGACGCCTTGCGCCGGCTCGGCGACCTGAGCCAGTCCCTGTTGGACGGCGTGAAGGACCTGCGGGACGCCTCGGGGCTCTTCCCCGCGGCGCGCAACCGCGCCCGGTTCGTCCCCCTCGACTATGCCGACTGCACCTTCCGGGAGCCCTTCGCCGTGAGGCCCGTGGCGCCGGGGGAGTCCCGGGTGGAGTTCGCGGTGGAGCCCCTCATACTGGGCTGGTGGCCCGCGCGGGGTTTGCTGGCGGCGGCCCTTGCCCGGGTGGTCCTCGAGCAGGAGGCCTCCGGCTTCGCGGCGGCCCCGGAATGGCTCAAGGCGGGCGCGGCCCTGGACCTG
>JAKAIJ010000231.1 GCA_021814355.1 Acidobacteriota bacterium | reverse complement strand
ACGGCGCCCCCGCGAGCCCCTGGGGCGCCCGACACGCCTCCGCCCCAGCCCCCCAAGGGCCCAGACGAGGACGTCATGCTCACAAAGATCCTCAACGACCTCTCGGCCCACGCCCGCTCGCTGGCCGAGCGGCGGGGGCGGAGCGCCGAGGTCTACGAGAAGATGCTGCGGGAGAGCCTCTCCCTCTCCGAGACAGAGGCCCTGGCTCAGAGGGTGGTCGAGCTGGTGGCCGGGGATGAGGCGCAGGTCCTGGATTACGTCCGCTTGCATCCCCTTCGCCGGTTCGACGGGAGCTCCCAGACGGTGGCCCTGGCCGCGGTGCCCGAGATCCGGGACTTCCGGCCGACCCTCAGACAGAGATTCCTCTTCGGCCTGGCCAACCCCGAGCTCACCCTCGTCCTGCTGCTGCTGGGCGTCATCGGCCTCTACGTGGAGTTCAAGGCGCCGGGGCTCATCTTTCCGGGGATTATCGGGGGCATTTGCATCCTGCTCTTCGCCCTCTCCACGCAGCTCTTGCCCATCAACCTCGTGGGGCTGCTCTTGATCCTCTTGGGGATCGCCTTCTTGATCCTGGAGCTGAAGGTGGTCTCCTATGGTATGCTGGCGGTCGGCGGCGTGGCGTCCCTGTTGATCGGCAGCCTGTTGCTCTACCGCAATAGCCCGATCCCGGAGCTGAAGGTGTCGGTGGTCGTCGTCATTCCGGTGGTGCTGGCCTTCGCGGCCATCATCCTCTTTTTGGTGACGCTGGCCGTGCGCGCCTTCAAGAACCCCGTAATGACCGGCGACGGCGCGCTGCTCGGGCAGGAAGGCACCGTGACCCGGGCGGTGGTGCCGCCAGGCAAGGGGAAGGTCTTCGTCTTTGGAGAGTATTGGGACGCGACCGCGGACGCGCCCCTGGACCCGGGAGCCCGGGTGGTCGTGGCCGCTCGCCGCGGCATGACGCTGCACGTGAAGCCCGCGGGACAGGGAGGTGACGCGTGATTCCTCTGCTCAGTGCCCCCTTCATCTTCGTGATGATCGTCTTCCTCGGGTGGCTCTTCTCGTGCATCAACATCCTCAACGAGTACGAGCGCGGGGTGATCTTCCGCCTCGGCCGCGTCCTGGCCCAGCCCAAGGGTCCGGGCCTCATCTTCGTCTTCAAACCCTTCGACCGCCTCGTGCGCGTGGCCCTGCGGACCATCGTCCTCGACGTGCCGCCCCAGGACATCATCACCAAGGACAACGTCTCGGTGAAGGTGAACGCGGTGGTCTACTTCCGCGTCTCCAACCCGCTCAACGCTATCCTCCAGGTGGAGAACTACATCTACGCGACGAGCCAGCTCTCCCAGACGACGCTGCGCTCCATCCTCGGCCAGGCCTCCCTGGACGAGCTGCTCTCCGAGCGCGAGAAGCTGAGCCAGGAGCTCCAGACCGTCATTGACCAGCACACCGATCCCTGGGGGATCAAGGTCACGCAGGTCGCCATCAAGCAGGTGGACCTGCCCCAGGACATGCAGCGCGCCATGGCCCTCCAGGCCCAGGCCGAGCGCGAGAAGCGGGCCAAGATCATCAACGCCGACGGCGAGTTCCAGGCCTCGAAGCAGCTCTCCGAGGCGGCACAGGTGCTGGCCTCGAACCCGCTGACCATCCAGTTGCGCTACCTGCAGACCCTCACGCAGATCGGGGCCGAGAACAGCACCACCGTGGTCTTCCCCGTCCCCATTGACCTCCTGAGCGCCTGGGTGAACAAGCAGAAGTCGTAAGGACGGCGGAATGGGCAAGAGCAAGCGCTCCCCCGCGGGGCTGGAACTCACGCTCTACCGGGACCTGGCGAGGACCTTCCGCTCCTTCGACCTGAACACCGTGGCCGAGGAGGTGCTCGAGTCCCTGCGGCGCACCCTGGGAGTGGACTACGGCTCGCTCCTGATCCTCTCGGACCACGGCCAGTACGTGGAGCGCCTCTTCCGCACCGGGTTCGGCGCCGAGCGCCACGTGGCCGACCGGTTCGGCCTCACCAAGCTCGAGATCGAGAGCCTGGTGCGGGACATGATCCCCAAGTACAAGGAGTTCCCGCCGGGCCCCGCGGCCGGTGGCTCGGTCCCGCTGGTGGACGGCCACCACATCGGCGCCCTCGCGATGCTCCCCTTCCAGCTCGTCTACGAGTACGACGGCCTCCTCCTGCTGGCCTCCAAGCACGGCGAACCCGACGACGCCGGGCTGAACCGGGAGTCCTTCCGCCTGCTCGAGGCCACCCTCCCCGACTTCGCCTTCTCCATCAAGAACGCCCTGACCGTCCGCCGCATGACGGACCTCATCACCAAGGACGACCTGACCCTCTCCTACAACCGGCGCTTCTTCGAGGAACACCTGGCCCAGGAGATCGAGCGGGCGCGGCGCTACAACAGCCCGCTCTCGCTCATCTTCCTCGACCTGGACGGCCTGAGGGAGGTGAACACCCGCTTCGGCCACGCCATGGGCTCCCGGACGCTCCAAGAGGCCGCGGCGCGCATCATGAACGCCGTGCGCACCATTGACAAGGTGGTGCGCTACGGCGGCGACGAGTTCTGCGTCATCCTCCCCGAGACCGACTGGAAGGGCGCCATGGAGGTGGCGGAGCGGATCCGCCAGCGCCTCGCGGGCGCCCCCTTCCTGCTCGACGAGACGGGCGGCATCGAGATCACCGGCTCCTTCGGGGTGGCCTCCTTCCCCACCCACGCGCTCACCAAGGAGGAGCTCATCAAGCGGGCGGACGAGGCCATGTATCACATCAAGACCCAGTCGAAGAACGACATCCGCGTCGCCCAGCCTCTCAAGAGGTTTCCGTGAGCGACGAGCTCACCCTCACCGGGGACCTCTCCGAGATCCACCTCCCCGTCCTGCTCATGTCCCTCTACCGCGAGAAGGAGACCGGCGTCCTGCGCGTGGAGGACGGCCCCTTCCTCAAGACCCTCTACATCCGGGACGGGAACGTGGTCTTCGCCACCTCCTCGGACCCGGACGAGCGGCTCGGCGAGTGCCTCCTGCGCCGGGGCGTCATCACCGTGGCCCAGTACCTCGAATCCGCCCGGCGGATCGCCCCGGGCCGCCGGCAGGGCGAGATCCTCGTGGACATGGGCGCCATCACCCCCGACGACCTGGTGGAGGGGGTGAGCCAGCAGCTCTACGACATCATCTTCTCCTTGCTTCCGTCGGGCTCGGGGGCCTACAGCCTGCGGCTCGAGCCCTTCTCCACCGAGGAGATGATCACCATCAGCATCCCGCTTCCCGTGCTGCTCTTCCGGGGGATGGAGAGGGTCACCCGGTGGAGCCGGATCCTCCCCTCCGTGGGGGAACCCGAGACCCGGCTGCGGCGCGTCGCCGCCCTCCCCTCGTTCTACCAGGCCCTGGAGTTGACCCCCGACCAGGAGCACGTCCTGACCCTCTGCGGCGACGGCATCACCATCTCGGCGCTCCTGGACGCGAGCTACCTCAACCCCTTCGAGACCTACCGCGTCCTCTGGATCGGCGTCACCCTGGGGCTGGTGGAGCGCGAGGGGAGCCCCGGCCAGGGGGACGCGGGCGCCTCCTGGAACCCGGAGCGGGTGATCGAACACTACAACGACCTCTTCGCCTACGCCCACCACGCGCTGGGCCCGCACGCCGAGGCGGCGGGCCGCGAGGCGCTGGAGATCGTGCGCCCCGCGTACCCCGCGCTCGCGGAGGGGCAGGAGGAGCTGGCCTCCTACGGACGGATGGACGTGGACCGCCTCCTGGCGGCCCAGCGCGCCATCGCCGAGGCCCAGCGTCCGGCGGTTCTCCAGGCGTTCCTCGACGAGGTCCTCTACGCCATGGCCTTCGTGGCCGAGCAGCGCCTGGAATCCTCGGCCAGCGCGGCCTTTCGAAGCTACATCCAGGCCCACGGCACCCCCTCCTGACGATAGGACGGCCGCACAGGAGCCGGCATGAACCCCTCCTCGCCCAAAACCAGCCGCCTTCGGCAGCTCCTCTGGATCGTTAGCGGGGTGGTAGTCCTTTCGGTCCTGGTCATCGTTCTCTCGTGGCTCGCCTCCGGCCAGGCGCCGCCGCCGGAGCACGCCGCCTCCGCGCCGGTGGTGGAGAGCCAGGAGGTCCAGCGGCCCACCTTCGCCCCCGAGCAGGCCCGACCCACCCCCGTGCAACCCGGTCCGCCGCCTACGGCCGCCCCGCCGCTCGTCCCCTCCGCCGTGCCCCCCG
>JAKAIJ010000018.1 GCA_021814355.1 Acidobacteriota bacterium | reverse complement strand
AAAGGACTTGGCGCCGCCGTAGAGGGTCACCACGTCGCCCTCGAACCCCGTGGCCTTCCTGCATTCGGCGGAGAGGGCCGCAGCAGCGGCGGCGCGCCGGGCCTGGGCCTGAGCTGGTGTGGCCCCGGGTCCCACGGCGGCCTCCAGCCGGGCCGTCACGTCCTCCATCGAAACCAGGACCCGGACGCTCAGGGAGGGGACGGGGATCTCCTCCTCGACGGACCTCGCGCAGAAGCCGTCCCGCACGAGGTTCCGGTCGGGCGTGGAGAGGCGCTGGGCCGAGCCCAGCGCCACGTGGTGGTTGGTGAGGATGAGACCGTCCCGGGAGACGAAGGATGCGCTCGCGTACATGTTCACCGAGGAGAGCCGCAGGTGCTCCAGCCACTGCGGAGAGGGGGTGAAGCCGTAGCGCTCCTGGAGTTTTCGGACGGGAACCGAGTCGTAGGTCCACATCCCCTCGTCGGCCTGGGACGCCCGGGAAAGCGCCGCCGAGGCCAGAACCAGCGCCAGAACCCACGCACCGCTCTTCACTGCCCGCATGTGGACTCCTTTCGGGTGAGGTCCGGAACCCCGGAACCGCCGCGGCAGGCCGCACTCTATTTCCGGGCGAGCCCCCAGGTGGCGCCCCGTGGCGCCAGGGCCTACATTATAGGCAAAGACGGGATCGCGGGAAGGAGGGGAGAACCATGAGGAGGCACGCTTGGGGCTGGCTTCTCTTCGGGGGCGCGGCCTTCCTGCTGGCGGCGTGCACGGGGTCGCGGGAGGTCCGGGTCGGGGTCGCCGGTCCCATGACCGGGCCGGAGGTCAAGACGGGGCAGGCGATCCTGCACGGGGTCGAGATGGCCGCGGAGCGCGCCAACGCCGCGGGCGGCATCCGGGGAAAGCGGGTCAGAGTGATCCAGGCGGACGACGGCGACGACCCGGAGAGGGCCGAAGCCGCGGCCCGGGAGCTGGTCCGCCAGAAGGTGGCCTTCGTGGTGGGCCACGTGGACTCTGGCTGCTCGCTTCGGGCCGCGGAGGTCTACCGGCGGGGCGGGGCCGTCCTGATCTCCGCCGCCTCCACCAACCCGGCGCTCACCGACGCCAAGAACCCCGCGGTCTTCCGGGTCTGTGGGAGGGACGACCGGCAGGGGAGGGCGGCCGCCGTCTGGTACCTCCAGCGGATGCCCGGCCACGCGGTGGCGGTGGTCCACGACGGGACCCGCTACGGCAAGGGGCTCGCGAAGGTCTTCGAGGACAACTACACGTTCCTCTCGGGCCGGAAGCCCGTCCTGGTGGAGGAGGTCCCCCGCGGGAGCACCGATTTCACCGCCCTGGTGGCCAAGCTCAAGGAGAATCCGCCGCAGGTGGTCTACTTCGGCGGGCTCGCGACCCAGGGGGCGCTCCTGCTCAAGGCCATGCGCGCGGGGGGCGTCCCCGCGGGGTTCATGGCGGGCGACGGCTGCTTCGGGGACGAGTTCGTGGAAAAGGCGGGCAGGGAGGCGGCCGAGGGGGTCATGGCCACCTTCGAGGACGACCTGAGCGGCCGCCCCTCCTACCGCGAGTGGGTGGCCAGCTACCGCGCGCTCTACGGGGAGCCCGGGCCCTTCAGCCTGTCCGGGTACACCGCGGCGGAGGCGGGGCTGAGGGGCTACGAGAACGCGGTCTACCCCGTCTCCGCCTCCACCCTCGAGGACGCGCTGCACCGGCTCACCTTCGACACCCTCCACGGTCCGCTGAGGTTCGACGACAAGGGGGACCCGCAGGAGAGCTCCTACGTCATGTGGCAGGTGGTGGAGGGAAAGTACCTCGACGTCGGGGATTAAGCGGAAGGCGGAAGGCTCCGCCAGGCTATCCGAGCAGGCCGAGCAGGCGCCCGGCCAGGGTGTCGGGCGCCCCGAGGGCGGCGTTCGCCACCACGCACCGCACCGAACCGAAAAGCCGCTCGTACTGGTGGCGCAGCAGCTCCTGGCGCGCCGGGTCCACGAGGGGCAGGTGCGGATTGAGAAACGGCACGCATCGGTCCCCGGCCCCGGGCAGACTTCCCTCTGAAACCCAGCGCAGAGCCTCCCGCGCGGGGACCTCTTTCAGGGCGGGGGCCGAAGGGTCGCGCACCAGGAAGACCGCCGCGGCCGGGCGGGTCCTGCGGACATGGCGGCGGGCCCCGCCCAACCAGTAGGGGTCCAGCATGATCCGCCCCGCGGCGGAGGCGGCGGGGCACGCGGCAGCGCCCCGGTCGAGGGGGCAGGAGTCCGACTCCCCGCACTCCTGCACGCGGCAGTCGTCGCGCCGGGTCACCAGGTTCTCCAGCTTGCAGCGTTCCAGCAGCCTGCCCACCTCCGGGAGGTGGCGGACCCATTTGGCGCCGAGGTAGAGCTTGCGCTCCGGGAGGTCGGCCACCGCGCCGGAGGCGCCCATCCGCACCACCGCCGCGTCGGAGGCCACGAGCTTCACCGCGTCGCGGGAGAGCGCCGCGGCCACCGCCGCCGTGCGCCCGGCCCCGGGGGCGCCCCAGAGCAGGAGGCCGGAGCCGTCCCGGTCCAGCGCCGAGCAGTGGGCCATCAGGGCCCCGCCCGCGCGCGCCGCCGCGTCGCCCGCCAGCGCCAGCGCCAGCGAGCGCACCTGCCCGTAGTAGGCGGTGTTGAAGACGAAGCCGGTGGCGGTCTCCAGGCTGGCGAAGGCCGAGGGCTCGCGGCCGGGCAGGTCCTTCACGGCGTAGACCACCGCGTGGGGCTCCAGGTCGCTCTCGAGCGGGGCCGGGTAGAAGTTCTCCTGGAAGAAATCGGCCAGGTGCGGCGAGTTTGTCCGGAGTTGGACCACCGTCCCCGCGAGCGCCGCGTTCCACTCGAAGTAGCTCTCCGGGTCCAGGTGGGACTCGGCCTCGGCCAGCAAGGCGTTGCGCCCGTCGAGGCCGGGGGCCGTGCGGGTTTCCACGTAGGCCTGCACCTTCGTGATCACGTTGTTGAGGGCGAGGGGGCGGAGCCGGGAGGGCGGCTCCAGCCGGGCGAGGGCCCTCTCGATCCGCCGGAGCCCCTCCTCGAGGCGCTCCGTGGAGGTCGCGAAGGAGAGCCGGAGGTGGCCGGGGGCCGCGAAGGCGTCGCCCGGAATGACCGCCACGTGGGCTTCCTTGAGGAGGTAGTACGCCAGGCCGTAGGAGTTGCGCACCGGCGCGCCCCCGAACTCCTTGTCCAAGTGGGCCTCCACGTTGGGAAAGGCGTAGAAGGCCCCCTGCGGCGAGGCGCAGGAGACTCCCGGAAAGGCCCGGAGTTTGTTCACGACGAGGTTGCGTCGCCGCTCGAACTCCTGGCGCATCCGCTCCACGTCCATCGCGCAGTCCCGCAGCGCCGTGACGGCGGCCTTCTGGACGAAGGAGACGGCGTTCGAGGTGTTGTGGGACTGGATCTTGGCGCACGCGCCGATGATCTCCTTGGGGCCGGCGGCGTAACCCAGGCGCCAGCCGGTCATGGCGAAGGCCTTGGAGAAGCCGTTGATGACGACGGTCAGCTTCTTGATCCCAGGGTTGAGCGAGGCGATGGAGGTAAATCGGGCCCCGTCGTAGAGCAGTTTTTCATAGATTTCGTCGGAGAGCACCCAGATCTGCTCGCGGACGCAGACCTCGGCGATGGCTTCCAGCTCCTCCCGGGAGTAGACCGCCCCCGTGGGGTTGCAGGGGTAGTTGAGGATGAGCGCCTTGGTGTTGGGCGTGATGGCCGCCGCGAGATCCTCCGCCCGGAGCCGGAAACCGTCCTGCTCGCGGGTGGGGACGAAGACCGGGTTGGCCCCGGCGAGGCGGACCTGGTCGGGGTACGAGACCCAGCAGGGCGTGGGGATGAGGATGTCGTCGCCCGGACCGTAGACCGCCATGGCGACGTTGAAGAGGTTGGTCTTGGCGCCCGGCGAGACGATGATCTCGTCGGCGGCGTACTCGAGCCCGTTCTCCCGCAGGAGCTTCTCGCGGATGGCCTGCTTCAGCTCGGGGATGCCGTCGTTGGCGGTGTACTTGGTGAACCCGGCGTCGAGGGCGGCCTTGCAGGCCCTCCGCACGGGCTCGGGCGTTGGAAAGTCGGGCTCGCCCACCGTGAGGTCCACCAGGTCCACGCCCTGCGCCCGCATCTGCAGGGCCCGCGCCCCGATGCGCATCGTGGGCGAGAGCGTGATCCGGTTCACCCGTTCAGAGAGCATGGTCCCTCATCGTCCGAATCCCGCCCCTCGGAGAGCCCAGGGACCGCGAAAGCTCCTCCGGCGTTCCAAGATCGCGCTCCCTTTCCCCCCCGCGGCGGATCACTTTTTCTCGTCCGCCGGCTTGAGCTTCTGGACCAGATCCTGGAGTTTAAGCCCCGTGAGGTTCTCGATGACGGGGGGCAGTTGGGAGAGGACCCCGGCCACCTGGCCGGTGATCTTGGGGGCACCGGCGTTCTCGCCCACCAGGACGATCTTGTCCACCTTGGAGAGCGGCTCGGAGACCGCGCGCGCCAGCTCGGGGAGCTGGCGTACCACCATTTCGGCCACCGCCGCGTCGTTGTACTCCCGGTAGGCCTTGGCCTTCTCGTGCATCACCGCGGCCTCGGCGGAACCCTGCGCCTTGAGGGCTTCGGCGCGGGCGGCGCCCTCCAGCTTCACGCCCGCCGCTCGGCCCTTGGCCTCGAGCTCCTTCTGGTACGCCGCGGCCTCGGCCTCCATCTGGGCCTGGTACTTCTGCGCCTCGGCGGGGCGCTTCACCGTGGACTCGAGCTCCTTTTCGCGGCGCTCGACTTCCCTGGCCTCCACCTGGACCGCCAGCTCCTTCTCGGCGAGCCGCACGGCAAACTCCTGGCGCTTGAGGGACTCGGAGAGCTTGGCGCGCTCCAGGTCGTAGGCCACGTCGGCCTGGGCCCGCTTTACGTTGACGGAGGCCTGGAACTCGGCGCGCTGGACCTCGAAGTCCCGGGTGGCCCGGGCCAGCTCCGCCTCCGCCTCGAGGCGGGCCACGTCGCCCTCCTTGCGGAACTGCGCGGCCTGGATCGTGGCGTCGCGCTCGGTCTCCGCCTGGGCGAGGGTCGCGTCGCGCTTCACTTCGGCGATGCGCCGCGCGCCCAGGCTCTGGATGTAGCCCTGGGCGTCCGAGACGTCCTTGAGCGAGAAGGCGAGCAGGTCCAGGCCCAGGCGGTCGAAGTCGGGCTGCGCCGCCTCGCGGACGCGGCGCGCGAAGGCCTCGCGGTCCGCGTAGATCTCCTCTACCGCGAGGGTGCCGAGAATGGCGCGCATGTGGCCCTCGAGCACCTCCTGGGTAACGCAGGTGACGCCCGCGGCGCCCTTCGAGAGGAAGTTCTCCACGGCGCGGTGGAGTAGGGCCTCGTCCGAGGCTACCTTCACCTGCCCCTGACCCTCGGCGGAGATCAGGACCCCCTGGGCCGTGAGCACGTCGGAGCAGCGCAGGGAGAGCGAGAGCACCTCCAGCGGGAGGGCGTCCACGGTCTCCACCAGCGGGAGCACGAAGGTGCCGCCGCCCACCTGGAGACGGTAGCCCACCTTGCGCCGGCGCCCCCCGGCCTCGGAAACGATGGAGGTGCGGCCCGAGATGACCAGGACCTGGTTGGGGCCCACCTTCTTGTAGTTGAGCGCCCAGAGCAGAACGACGCAACCGGCGGCGGCCGCCGCGAGGATCCACGGAATGAGAGTCATGATCCCCCTCCTCATCTCCCCCGATGGAGGCGGAGCGGTTATTTTAGACCCTGCACACGGGAGGGGCAAGGCGCGCAAACAGCCTGCGAATACAGGGGCGTGCGAGGCGGGGCACCCGGCGGGAGGGGAGGGGAAACGGCGGCGGCCCGGGTCGTCCCGGCCGCGCGCGTTAGCTTCATCTTTCCTCCGCGGCGACCGGCCGCGAGACCTCGCGAAGGGCTACTTCGACGGCTCTTTCTGCCCAGGGAGCTTCTTCAGGAAGGCTTCGGGGTCCTTTTGGAACTTGGCGATGCACTTTGAACAGCAGAAGTAGACCCGGCGCCCCTTGTAGTCGGTGAAGGCCTTCTTGTCAATGTCCTCACCGCTCACGGGGCAGGTCACCTGGACGTTCTCAAGGACGATGCCCTCCTTGACGAACTGGGCGAAGTACTTTTCCGGGTCCGCCTTGAACTTGGCGGGGCACTTGTCGCAGCAGAAGTAGACGCGCTGACCCTGGTAGTCCACGTAGACCTTCTTGTCCACGGCGTGGCCGGAGACGGGGCAGTTGGCCTGGGGCTTGTCGGCGGCGAAGGGGGCGGCGGTGATCAGGGCCAACAGGCCCGCCAGGATCGTGACCGTGAGAACCTTGCGCATGGGGACCTCCTGTTCGGGATGGGCTGCCGCCGCGGGCGGCGGCTCGCTCCATGATAGACCAACCGCGGCCTCCGCGGTCTATTCCGCCGCGGGGCGTCCTGGAACACAGGGGCCGCGCCGGCGTTGGGAGAACCGGGAGGGGTGCGGATGGCTCCGGACGAGTTCCCCTGGAAGACCGCCGTGGCGGCGCTCTGCCGCTGGTACTCCCGCCACGCCCGCCCTCTGCCGTGGCGCCGCTCCCGGGACCCGTACCGAGTGTTCTTGAGCGAGATCATGCTCCAGCAGACCCGGGTGGCCACCGTCCTGCCCTACTACGAACGGTTCCTGGCGCGGTTTCCCACCGTGGAGTCCCTGGCGTCGGCCGCCCCCGGCGAGGTGATGAAGCTCTGGGAGGGGCTCGGCTATTACGCCCGGGGCCGGCGGCTGCCCGAGGCGGCCCGCGCGGTGGTGGAAATGGGCGGGTGGCCCCGGGACGCGGCGGGCCTGCGGCGGCTGCCCGGAGTGGGCCGGTACACCGCGGGCGCCGTGGCCTCCATCGCCTTCGACGCCCCAGAGCCGGTCCTGGACGGGAACGTCAAGCGCGTCTGGGCGAGGCTCTTCGCCATGGCGCGGCTCCTGGAGGGCGAAGCCCTCGACCGATGCTGGGACCTCTCCCGCCGGGCCGTGGCCGAGGGGCGGCCCTCGATGGTGAACCAGGCCCTCATGGAGCTGGGGGCGACGATCTGCACCTTCCGCGCGCCGGCCTGTCCGGCCTGTCCTCTGCGCCGTTGGTGCCGCGCCGCGGCCTCGGGCGCTCCCGAGGGTTACCCGAAGCCGAAGCTCCGCAAGGCCACGCCCACCGTCCGCGCGGCGGTGGCCCTGCTCTGGCGCGGGCCGGAGTTCCTGGTGGCGCTGCGCCCGCCCGAGGGCCTCCTGGGGGGCCTGTGGGAGCTCCCCGGCGGGAAAGTGGAACCGGGAGAGACTCCCGAGGCCGCCGTCGTGCGCGAGCTGCGGGAGGAGCTCGGAGCCCGGGCGCGCGTGACGGCGGCCCTGCCGCCCGTGCGCCACGCCTATACCCATTTCAAGGTGGTTCTTTTCCCCTTCGAGTGCCGCTTGGCCGCGGGGTCGGCGCCACCCCGGAGCGACCGTCCTCTGGCCTGGCTCCGGCCGGAGGCACGGCACACCCTCGCCTTCCCCGCCGCCACGCTGCGCATCTTCCGGGCGCGGTTCGGGGAGGAGACGCCGCCTTTCCGGCCGTCGGCGGGGAGGGCGCGGACCGGCCGGCCGAACGCGCGCGGCGGCCGGGCGCGGAGGCGTCCTTGACAACGTCCGAGACTCTCGTGTTATCCTGGTTTCGTTTTAGAGGAGCACGGCGTGAGGCCAAGCAGCCCGACCCTCGGATACTGGTGGTGGCGCCAGAGCCGACGGGTGGAGTGTAGGCTGCCGTCCTGACGCGACGCAGGTAGCCGACACAGCGGCCCGCCGGCCTTCGAAGCCGGCGGGCCTTTTGCTTTTCGCGCGGAGCGGACATGGACTTTGAGACCTTCGAAAAGGCGGCGCGGGAGGGCTACACGGTCCTCCCCCTGTCGCGGGTGCTGGCGGCGGACACGGTTACCCCCGTGGGCCTCTACCTCGCCGCGCGACGGGCGGGACTGAAGGGATTTCTCTTCGAGAGCGTGGAGGGCGGCCGCCACGTGGCGCGCTACTCCATCCTCGGAGTGGAACCCCGCGAGAGAATTTGGACGACGGGGGGTAAGGTCCGCGTGCGCAACGACCGCGAGACCGTGCAGGCCGGGGGCTTCCCCGAGGTGCTCAAAGCCCGGCTCGCCGCCTTCCGGCCCCTCGAGGTGGCGGGGCTCCCCCGCATCGCCGGCGGCTACGTGGGCTACCTCGGGTACAACTGCGCGGCCATGGTGGAGCGCCTTCCCGTGAAACCCGATGCGGCGGGGCTTCCCGATGCCTCGCTCTATCGGTTCGATGATTTGATCGTGTACGACCACGTGCGCAGCCAGGTGGTGCTCGTGGCCAACGCCTTGCCCGGGGAGCACGTCTCGCTACGGGCGGCCTGCGACGACGCGCTCGCGCGCCTCGGTCGGCTGGAGGCGGTGGCCTCCTCGGCCTCGGCGGCGCCCATGGAGGCGGCCCCCGGCGTGCCGACCGGGCTCCCGGATTCCCGCCGGAAGGCCTTCGTCTCCGCGGTGGCTCGCGCGAAGGAGCACGTCCGCGACGGGGACATCTTCCAGGTGGTCCTCTCGATCCAGGAGCGGGTGCCTTTCGCGGGGGACCCCTTTCAGGTCTACCGCCGGCTGCGCATGACGAACCCCTCCCCCTACCACTTCTACCTGGACCAGGAGGAGGCGGTAGTCCTCGGCGCCTCGCCGGAGATGCTGGCCAGGGTGGAGGGCCGGGCGCTCGAGGTTCGGCCCATCGCGGGTACGCGCCCCCGCGGCGCCACCCCCGCCGAGGACGAGGCGCTCGGCCGCGACCTGCTCGCGGACGCCAAGGAGGCCGCCGAGCACGTGATGCTCGTGGACCTGGGCCGGAACGACGTGGGCCGCGTGAGCGACTTCGGGAGCGTCCAGGTGGCGGCCTTCCGGCAAGTGGAGCGCTACAGCCACGTCATGCACCTGGTCTCCTCGGTGACGGGGCGCCTGCGGGAGGAGGTCCATCCGGTGGACGCCCTCTTCGCTTGCTTTCCCGCGGGCACCGTGACGGGCGCCCCCAAGATCCGGGCCATGGAGATCATCCACGACCTGGAGCCCGCTGGGCGAGGGGTCTACAGCGGCGCGGTGGGGTACTTCGACTACCGCGGGAACGTGGACAGCTGCATCGCCATCCGGACCCTGGTGGTGGCGGGCGGCGCGGCGCAGGTCCAGGCCGGGGCGGGCGTGGTCGCCGACTCCGACCCCGTCAAGGAGTTCGAGGAGTGCGGCCACAAGATGGCCGCCCTCCACTCGGCCCTGGGGGCGACGCCATGATCTTCGTCGTGGACAACTACGACTCCTTCACCTACAACCTCGTCCAGATGCTGGGCAGCCTCCACGGCGCGGTGGCGGTGCGGCGGAACGACGCCGTGACCGCGGAGGAGATCCTCTCGGCGCACCCGGACTACCTGGTTCTCTCGCCGGGGCCCGGGGCGCCGGACACGGCGGGGAACCTCCTGGACATCGCCCGGCGCTGCCCGCCCGCCGTGCCCACCCTCGGCGTCTGCCTCGGCCATCAGGCGCTCGGGCAGGCTTTCGGGGGGAAGGTGGTCCACGCCCCGCAGCTCATGCACGGCAAGGCGAGCCCGGTCTACCACGGCGGCAAGGGGATCTTCGCGGGACTGCCCAACCCCTTCGACGCCGGCCGCTACCACTCGCTCGTGGTGGAGGCCGCTTCGCTTCCCGCCGAGCTCGTGCCGCTCGCCCACAGCGCGGACGGCGAACTGATGGCGCTGGGTCACCAGCGCCACCCGGCGGTGGGGGTCCAGTTCCATCCCGAGTCGGTGCTCACGCCCGTGGGCGTCCAGCTCGTGCGCAACTTCCTGCGCCGGTACCGCGGAAAGGAGGCCGCCCGATGAGCGCGGAGATCCTCGGCCGCGCGGCGCGGGGCGAGCCGCTCTCCCGGGCGGAGGCCGCGGGGTTCCTGCGCGCCTTCGCCCGGGGGGAGGCGGGTCCGGAGGCGCTGGCGTCGCTCCTCACGGCGCTCCACATCCGCGGCGAGACCACCGAGGTCCTCCTCGGATTCGCCGACGTGGCGCGGGAGGAGATGGTCCCGGCGCCGGTGCGCTCGGAAGGCGCCCTCGACCTCTGCGGCACCGGCGGGGATGGCCAGGGGACGGTGAACCTCTCCACCGCGGCGGCCTTCGTGGCGGCGGGCGCGGGCGCCCGGGTCGCCAAGCACGGCAACCACGCGGTCTCGGGAAGGACGGGGAGCGCGGACGTCCTCGCCGCCCTGGGCCTGCGCGTGCGGCTCTCGCCCGAGGAGGCGGCCCGCTGCGTGGACGAGGCGGGACTCGGCTTCCTCTACGCCCCGGTGCACCACCCGCTCTTCGCCAAGGTGGGGCCCGTGCGCCGGGCCCTGGGGTTCCGGACCGCGTTCAACCTGCTGGGCCCGCTCTGCAACCCCGCCTCGGTGCGCCGCCAGGTGGTGGGGGCCGCCTCCCCGGAGGCGGCGCGGCTCATGGCGGAGGCGCTCTCCAGGCTCGGGGTCGAGCGGGCCTGGGTGGTCCACACGCCGGGGCCCTATGACGAGGTGAGCCTCACGGCGCCGTGCGAGGTGCTCTCCGTGGAGAAAGGGGGGGTAACCGCCGGGACCCTGACCCCCAAGGACTTCGGCGCGGGGATAATTTCTCCCGAGTCCCTGGCGGGCGGGGACGCGGCCCACAACGCGGCGCGCATCGAGGCGGTCCTGGCGGGAGAGACCTCGCCTCTCACCGACGCGGTCTGCGCCAACGCGGCCTGCGCCCTCGTCGTGGCGGGCCTCGCGGGAAACCCGCGGGAGGGGTTCGAGAGGGCCCGCGCCGCGGTGGCGTCGGGCGAGGCGAGGCGCACGCTCGAGCGACTGAGGAAGCGCGTGGGAGAGGCCGGCCGTGTCCTGGCTTGAGGAAACCTACGCCCGGCGGCGCGAGCGCGCCCGGGAGAGGGCGGCGCGGGTGCCCGAGGAGGTCCTGCGCGAACGGGCCGCCAGGGTCCCCCCGCCGCAGGACTTCGCCGCGGCCCTCGCGGACGGCGCCACCGGCGACATCCCGGCGGTGATCGCCGAGGTGAAGTTCGCCTCCCCCTCCCGGGGGATGATCCGGGCCGAGAAGGACGTGGAGGCGGTGGCCGCGGGCTACGCGCGCGCGGGGGCGGCAGCGCTCTCGGTCCTCACCGACGTCCGCCACTTCGGCGGGGACCCCAGCTTCGTGGCCCGGGCCAAGCTCGCCTCGGGGCTTCCCGTCCTGCGCAAGGACTTTCTCGCGACCCCGTACGACGTGGTGGAATCGCGGGCGGCGGGGGCCGACGCGGTCCTGCTCATCGCGAGGTGCCTGGAGGGGGCCGAGCTGGCCGCCCTCCTGGAGACCGCGCGCGGCCTCGGGATGGCGGCCCTGGTGGAGCTCCACGGGAGGGAGGACCTCGCGAAGACGGCGGGGCTCCCGGTGACGATGGTGGGGGTCAACCACCGGGACCTCGAGAGCCTGGCGGTGGACCCGGGGCTCTCCGAGAGGATGGCGCCGGAGCTGCCGGCGGGCGCCGTGCGGGTGGCCGAGAGCGGCCTCTCCACCGCGGGCGACCTGCGCCGCGCGGCACGGCTGGGCTACGGGGCCGTGCTGATGGGGACCGCTTTCATGGTCGAGCCTGACCCGGGCGCGGCGCTCTCGGGGCTGCTGGAGGCGTGCCGTGACGCCCGTTAAGATCTGCGGCCTGACCCGCGAGCAGGACGCGCTCCTCGCCTGGGAGTTGGGGGCCGCGGCCCTCGGCTTCGTCTTTTGCGCGGCGAGCCCGCGCTACGTCACGCCCGCCCGCGCGGTGGAACTGCGCCGCGCCCTGCCGGCGGAGGCCTTCTGCGTCGGCGTTTTCGTGGACGCGGAGTCGGAGGAGATGAACCGCGTCTGCGCTGGGGCGGGGCTCGCGGCGGCCCAGCTCCACGGCCGCGAGACCCCGGAGGCGTGCGCCGCGGTGGCGGTGCCGGTCATCAAGGTGCTCCAGCCGGAGGAGGCCGCGGACCTCGGTCGCGCGCGGGCCTATGGAGCCGCGGCGGTCCTGTTGGACGCCCCCCGCCTCCCGGGCCTCCCCGGCGGGACGGGGCGCCTCGCGGACTGGAACGCGGCGCGGGAACTGGCGCGCCGTCTGCCCCTGGTCCTCGCGGGCGGCCTGACGCCCGCCAACGTCCGCGAGGCCTGGAAGTCCGTGCGCCCCGCGGCCCTCGACCTGTCGAGCGGGGTGGAATCGGCCCCCGGCCTGAAGGACCCGCGGAAGCTGAGGGCGCTCTTTTCGGCCCTGCCCGAACCCGGAGGAGGACGCCCGTGCCTGATCCCGTGACGCGCGCGCAAGGGCCCCGCGGCTACTTCGGCCCCTACGGCGGGCGCTTCGTCCCCGAGACCCTCGTCCCCGCTCTGGAGGCGCTCGAGGCGGCCTACGAAGAGGCTTCGGCGGACCCCGCCTTCGCGCGGGAGCTGGGCGAGGCCCTCGCCACCTACACCTGCCGCCCCACGCCGCTCTACGAGGCGCGGCGGCTCTCTGGCCGCCTCGGGCTCCGAGTCCTCCTGAAGCGGGAGGACCTGAACCACACGGGGGCCCACAAGATCAACAACACCCTGGGCCAGATCCTCCTCGCCAAGCGCATGGGCAAGAGCCGCATCCTCGCCGAGACGGGCGCGGGGCAGCACGGCGTGGCCACCGCCTGCGCCGCGGCCCGGGAGGGGCTGCGGTGCGAGGTCTACATGGGCGAGGAGGACATGCGCCGCCAGCGCTCCAACGTGCGGCGCATGGAGCTCATGGGGGCCAAGGTCCTGCCCGCCACGAGCGGCGGCAGGACCCTGAAGGACGCCACCAACGAGGCGATCCGCGACTGGGTGGCGAACGTGGAGGAGACCTACTACCTGCTCGGCTCCGCCGTGGGGCCCCACCCCTACCCGACGATCGTCCGCGATTTCCAGGCGGTCATCGGCCGCGAGGCCCGGGCCCAGTGCCTGGAGCGGCTGGGGCGCCTGCCGGACGCCGCCGTGGCCTGCGTGGGGGGCGGCTCCAACGCGATCGGCCTCTTCCACCCCTTCCTCGACGACACCCCGGTGAAGCTCTTCGGCGTCGAGGCGGCGGGAGAGGGGATCGCCACGGGGCGCCACGCGGCCACCCTCGCGGCGGGGGCGCCGGGCGTCCTACACGGGGCGCTCAGCTACCTCCTGCAGGACGAGGGGGGCCAGGTTCTCGAGGCCCACTCGGTCTCGGCGGGGCTCGACTACCCCGGCGTGGGCCCCGAGCACAGCTACCTCAAGGACTCCGGAAGGGTGCGCTACCGGAGCGCCACCGACGCCCAGGCGCTCGAGGCCTACGCCCTGCTGAGCCGGCTGGAGGGGATCATCCCCGCCTTCGAGAGCGCCCACGCCCTGGTGGCCCTGGAGGAGCTGAAGGACGAGCTGGAACCCGGCGCCGCGGTCCTCTGCTGCCTCTCGGGGCGGGGGGACAAGGACCTGGACGAGTACCTCCTGCGCACGGGAAAGGGGGGAAGCACGTGAACCTCGCCGCGGACCTCCGGGAGAAGAAGCGGGCGGGGCGCAAGGCGCTCGCCCCCTACCTCTGCGCGGGGTATCCGGCGCCAGAGGCCACTCCCCTCCTCTTGCGCTCCCTCGCCGACGCCGGCGCCGACTGCATCGAGCTGGGAGTCCCCTTTTCGGACCCGCTGGCCGACGGCGGGACCATCCAGCAGGCCTCGGCCCGGGCGCTCGCGCAGGGGATGACGCTCGCGAAGGCCCTGGGGATCGCGCGGGAGTTCGCCGCCGAGCGGCCCACGCCGCTCCTGCTCATGTCCTACCTCAACCCGCTCCTGCGGATGGGGCCGCGCCGTTTCGCGGACCTCGCCCGGGAGGCGCGCGTGGCGGCCTGCATCGTGCCCGACCTCCTCCCCGAGGCCCAGGGGCTCCTCACGGAGGCCGGGGCCCCGCCCCTCGTCCGGTTCGCTGCGCCCAACACGCCGGAGGGGCGGCTGCGGGAGCTGGCCGCCCTCGACCCGCCTTTCCTCTACTGCGTCTCGGTCTTGGGGGTGACGGGGGCGAGGGACGCGGTGGCGGACTCGACCCTCGCTTTCCTGGACCGGGTCCGCGCGGCGACGGCGGTACCGGCCCTCGTGGGGTTCGGCGTCTCGGGACCCGGGCAGGCGACGGCGCTCGCCTCTCGGGCCGACGGCGTTATCGTGGGCAGCGCCCTGATCCGAGTCCTCTCGGAGTGCCGCGGCCCCGAGGAATGGCAAGGGGCCGCGGAGAGTTTCATACTACCGGTACGCCGCGCCCTGGACGGCGCCGCCTGAGAGGGCCTCCGTGCTGCTCATCCTGGACCCCAAAGCCGACGCCGCCACCCTCGAGGCCCTCGAGGCCAGGCTCCACGGCCTCGGGTTCACGGTCCATCGTTCCGAGGGGACGGGCTTCTCGGCGCTGGGGCTGCTCGGTCCCACGGACCGGGTAAGCCGCCAGGAGCTGCTCCAGCTGCCGGGGGTCCGCAACGCCCTGCCCCTGTCGGAGCCCTACAAGCTCGCCAGCCGGGCCTTTCATCCCCACCCCAGCCGGGTGAAGGCGGGCCCCGCGACGGTGGGCGGGGAGGAGGTGGTCATGATGGCCGGGCCCTGCAGCGTGGAGAGCCGGGACCACATCCTCGAGATGGCGAGGCTCGTGGCCGAGGCGGGGCTGCCGGTGCTGCGCGGGGGGGCCTTCAAGCCGCGCACCTCCCCCTACGCCTTCCAAGGACTCGGCGAGGAGGGCCTCCGGTTCCTGCGTGAGGCCGCGGACCGCCACGGCCTGGCGGTGGTGAGCGAGGTGATGGACGCCTCCCAGATCCCGCTCATGCTCGACTACGTGGACCTCCTCCAGGTGGGGGCCCGCAACATGCAGAACTTCTCCCTCCTGACGGAGCTGGGAAAAGTCAAGCGCCCCGTCCTCCTGAAGCGCGGCATCAGCGCCACGATCCAGGAGTGGCTCATGGCGGCCGAATACGTCATGGCGGGGGGCAACTACGAGGTGGTGCTCTGCGAGCGGGGCATCCGCACCTTCGAGACCGCCACCCGCAATACCTTCGACGTGAGCGCCGTTCCCGTGCTCAAGCAGCTCACCCACCTCCCCGTCATCGTGGACCCGAGCCACGCCATCGGCGTGCGCGACAAGGTCATCCCCCTGGCGCGGGCCGGCGTGGCCGCGGGGGCCGACGGGTGCATCGTGGAGTTCCACACCTGCCCAGAGGAGTCCTTCTCGGACGGTCCCCAGGCGCTCTACCCCGAACAGCTCTCCCAGCTCGTGCGCGAGCTGGAGGGCATCTGCGCCGCCATCGGTCGCCGCTTAGCCCTCCGGAAACCCGCGGGCAGCGCGGCCGGCCCCAACCCGCCCCACGGAGGTCGAGCATGAAGATCCCCCGCTGGCTCCCGCCCCTTTCCGTCGCCGCCGCCTGCGTCCTTGGTTGGACGGGGGCCTTCCGGGGGCAAACCGCGGCCCCACCCACCCTTGCGAAGGACGTCCAGCCCATTTTCGACGGGAACTGCATCAAGTGCCACGGCCCGAAGGAGCAGCGGGCCCACCTCGACCTGAGCGCGGGCAAGTCCTTTGCCATGATCGTGGGGGTCCCCTCGGTGCAGGTGGACACGCTGGTCCGCGTGAAGCCCGGCGACCCCGAGAACTCCTACTTGATGCAGAAGATCCGCCACACCGCGGCCCAGGGCCGGGGCATGCCGAGGGGGTTCTTCGGCTCCTCCTGGCTCAGCGACCGGGAAATCGAAACCATCCGGGCCTGGATCGCCAACGGCGCCAAGCCGTAAGTTCGCCGAGGCCGGCCCCGGCAACGCAAAAGGGCCGGCGCGAAGCTGGGTTTCCTCGGCTGGAGTGCTCGTCGCCAGGCATGGTCATTCCGAGACCGAGCCCCTTCCTTGCGCGGCCGAGGGGGGCTGTGCCACCATGTCCCCATGCCGGAACTCCATTTGGACGGGCTTCTCGGGGACGCCGGGCTGGCGGCCGGGGATTTCGACCGCTACGGCGCGACCCTCGAGGGGCTCCGCCACGTCCTGCTCGCCCAGGTCCAGGACCCCCGCCACCCCCTCCACCACCTGCCGCCCCCGCAAGCCGTCCTGGACCGCGTGCGGGCCGCCGCCCGGGAGCTGCGACGGGAGGCCATCCGGCTCGTGGTGGTCGGCATCGGCGGATCCTCCCTGGGGGGGCGCGTGCTCTGCGCCGGGGAGGAGAGCGTCCTCTTCCTGGAGGGGACCGACCCCCGGTGCGTGGACCGCGCGCTGCGCGGCGTGGATTGGCGCCGGGCGGCGCTCAACGTGGTGTCCAAGTCGGGCGACACGCTCGAGACGCTGGTCAACGCGGGCTTGGCCCTCGAAGCCCTGAAGAAGGCCCACCCCGCGGAGTGGCGCCGGCGGGTGACGGTGACCACCTCTCCCGGCGAAGGCCGGCTCCAGCGGTGGGCCGCCGTCGAGGGCGTTCCCATCCTCGAGATTCCGGCCGAGGTGGGGGGGCGTTACTCGGTCCTCTCGCCCGTGGGGTTGCTGCCCGCGGCCTTCGCGGGGACCGACCCTTCGGCGCTCGCCGCGGGGGCGCGGGCGGGCGCGGACCGCGCCCTGCTCCTCTCCGGCCGCCAGAACCCTGCCCTCTGCCTGGCCCTGGCCCTCGTGGCCTTCTTCGGGGCGGGGCGCACCGAGGTGGACCTCTGGGGATACGGGGAGCGGTGCCACCTTTTCGCCCTTTGGGTCCAGCAGCTCTGGGGCGAGTCCCTGGGCCGGCGGATCGCGGCGGAGAACGGGGTGCGCCACGTGGGGCCCACGCCGCTGGCCTGCCGCGGCAGCGAAGACCAGCACTCGCTGCTCCAGCTCTTCATGGATGGACCGCCCCGCCGTTGGGTCCTACTGCTGACCGCCTCCGAACCCGGACCGGCGCTCGGGCGCGAGGTGTGTGCCTTCGCGGGCCTGCCCGACCGGATCCTCCGCGTGGGACAAATCCAGGAGGCGCTCTGGCGGGGGACGGAGCGGGGGCTCGCGGAGGCGGGTGTCCCCGTGGGCCGCTTCGACCTCGGGGCCGCGAAGGCCGCGCCCCTCGCCGAGGCGTTCTACCTCTTCCAGGCCGCGACCCTGTACGCCGCCGCCCTCTTCGAGGTGGACCCCTTCGGCCAGCCCGGCGTCGAGGCGGGCAAGCGCCATACCCGCGCGCTCCTCGAGCGCGGCTGAGGCCGTCGTCGTGGGCCCGCGGGCGCTGCGGTTCTTCCTCCGCCTGCTCCTCAAGCTCTACTTCCGCGAGGTGCGCGTCCTCGGCCTGGAGCGGGTCCCCGCCGAGGGGCCCCTCCTGGTCCTCTCCAACCACGTCAACTCCCTGCTGGACCCGCTCGTCCTCGCCTGCGTCCTGCCCCGCCCACCGCGGTTTCTCGCCAAGGCGCCGCTCTTCCGCCATCCCCTCGTGGCGCCCTTCCTGCGGGCCATGCGCGCCCTGCCCGTCTACCGGCGCGCCGACGGGGAGGGCGACACGGCGCGCAACGCGGCCACCTTCGAGGCGTGCGAGCACGCGCTCCTGGACGGGGACTGCATCGCCCTCTTTCCCGAGGGGGTTAGCCACAGTGAGCCGCGGCTCCAGCCCTTGAGGACAGGCGCGGCCCGGATCACGGGGCGCGCCTTTCGGAAGGGCGCCGCCGTGGTGGTGGTCCCCGTGGGGCTCCACTTCAGCGCCCGCGCGGTTTTTCGGTCGGAGGTGGTGGCCGTAGCCGGGTCCGCCGTTCCCTATCGCGACCTGGCTTGGGGGGAGGGCGACGCCCCCGGAGCCGTGCGGGCCTTTACCGCCCGAGTGGCGGAGGCGCTCGGAGCGGTCACGGTGAACGCCGACCGCTGGGAGGACCTGCAGCAGGTGGAGGCCCTCCGGCCTCTCGCGCTGGAGGCCGCAGGCGTCGCGCCGGAGACGGTGGATCCCCTGGAGGTCCGGGGCGCCCTGCTCCAGCGGTTCTATGAGGCGCGCCTGGAGCGCCCCGCGGAGGTGGCGGCCCTGCTGCATACGGCCCGGCGCTACGCGCGGTGGCTCAGGGCCCTGGCGCTGAGGGACGAGGACGTGGCGCGCGGAGAGATCCCGGCGGGACGGGCTCTGCGGTACGCCGCGGGAAGGTTCGCGGCCCTCGCCGCGGGCTATCCACCCGCGCTCTACGGCCGGGCGTTCCACCTCGTGCCCTACGTCCTGACGGGTCTGGCGGGCCGCCTGCTGGCCCGGACCGAGGACACCGCGTCCACCTTCAAGATCTACGCGGGGCTCCTGTTCTACCCGGCTTCCTACGCCCTTCAGCTCGCCCTGGCGGCCCAGGCGCTCGGCCCGTGGTGGGCGGCGGCGGCGGGGGCCGCGGCGGTCCCCTGCGGCCTCTGGGCGCTGCGCTACTACGAGCGCCGGGAGGCCTTCGTGCGGGCCGCCTGGGCCTTTCTCGCCCTCCGGACCCGGACCCGTCTGGCGACCCACCTGGAGGGCCTACGGGCGGAGCTCCTTTGCGCCCTGCGGCCCCTCGCCGCGCTCTACCGGTAGGCGCCCCGCCGCCTGGAACGCGCGAAGGGCCCCGCCTCACGGCGGGGCCCGCTCGCTTTCCTTGGATCTGGCCCGATCCGCGCGGGACGCCGCCTTCCCTCGCTTCGCTTGCGAAGGTGATTCCTCCAGGACGGATGTCAAATTGGTATCAGTTGGCGGGCTGGTCCGAGGAGACCGTGATGTCCTCGGGCGGGGGCTCCTTGTAGGCCCACTTCCGCGGGCCACGCAGGGTGAGGGTGTAGCCGTTCTCCGTCACCTGGTAGACGAGGGGCACGCCGAAGGCGTCCATCGTGCCGGAGAGGGGAAGGAGCCCCTTGGTGGTGAGCTCCTCGAGGGAGGCGGGCAGGCGCCCCTCCTGAATCTTGAAGGCGTAGATGGCCGCCACGGCCCGCTGGAGGGTGATCCGGGAGCGAAGCACCTTCTGGTCCTGGCCGAAGCCGCTGCCCGGCCCGGGGAAGTGGCCGAAGGGGTGGAACGGGAGGGCCAGGATCGAGGCCGCCAGGACCACCCAGAAGAGCGGCATCAGGACCTTGTCCAGCATGGCCTGGGCCGTGAGGGGGGCCGCGGCCTCCTCCTCCTCCTCCGCACCCGCCGCCGAGACCGGGCGGATGAGGTGGCGGTTCATGAGCTCGAAGAGCGCTTTGCAGGTCTCGAATTCGTTCAGCCCGCAGCGGTCAATGATCTCCTGGACCGTGAAGACGGCGTTCACGTGCTGGTAGACCGACATCTCCTCCTGGGAGAGGCGGACCACCGATTCCTCCGCGGCGGGCTTGGCAGACTTCTTCGGCACCTCCGGCCCGAGGGAGAAGAGGTCGTCCACCACCGGGACCTCGACGCGGGTGTCCAGAACCGGGGCCGACGGGAGGGGCACCTTTTCGAGCACCAGCTCGAAGCTCGGGATCTTCTTCTCAATGAGGGGCCACTCGTCGAGCATCCGGATGCCTTCCATCAGGATGCTCTCGGCGGCCATGGGGCTCACGTTCTCG
>JAKAIJ010000230.1 GCA_021814355.1 Acidobacteriota bacterium | reverse complement strand
CGGTGATCGGCGCGAGGTCGGTGGAGATGGCGACATCGCCGGAGTAGACGAGGGCGGGCCCCGGCCCGGTCGCGAGCCGGAAGGCGAAGCTCGAATCCGTGTGCGTCACCCGGGTCGACGTGACGGGAGCGAGCCCGAAGCTCGACAAGCCCGCTCCGAACGAGGCGCGGCTCGCGCTGGCGCCGACGCTCCTCACCGGCAGCGTGCGCGCGACGGTGAGCTACGAGGAGGCGTCGAAGGGCATCTCGGCTCATCTCCTCACTCACCGGACGCCGGACGCGGATCCGCTCGGCGGCAGCGACGGCTACTTCCTGCTCGCGGTCGACGCTGACCAGCTCGGCGTCGCGGTCTCCCCTCCCCGGCGGCTGAGCCTCGTGATCGATCGCTCCGGATCGATGGGCGGGGACAAGATCGCCCAGGCGAGAGATGCCGCGCTCGCCATGCTCGACACGCTGCGGCCGAGCGACAAGTTCGCGCTGCACGCCTTCAACGCCGAGGTCTTCTCCTTCCGCACGGGGGTGGTCGCCGCGTCGAAGGAGCTGGAGCACGCCTGTCAGAGCCTGATCGAGAGCGCCAACCGCTCCGGCGGCGAGGACAACGTCACCGTCCTCATCCTGAGGCGCGACGAGTAGCGGCCCCGGCCTTCGATCCTTGCCCGCGCGCGGGACCTCCCGTACACTGCTTTTGGGCCGAAGTGGCGGAACCGGCAGACGCAGGGGACTCAAAATCCCCCGGTCGCAAGGCCATGTGGGTTCGAGTCCCACCTTCGGCACCAGTCTTCAGGCCATCCGGCGGCAGGTCGCAGGGCTTGCCGCACGTCTTTTGCGAGGGCATCAGAGAAGGGGAGACGAGAAGCCCGAGGAGGTGCCGCTAGGGCCGCGTTGCGCACCCGCGACCGAGGAGGGAGCGAGGGCAAGCCGCGGCCCTGCGGAGGTGACCTCGGGCCGGGAATCCTACGGATGCGAGCGACGCAGCGAGCGGACTCTGACGCAAGCAAGGCCGCCGCAGCCGTTGGATTCGAGTCCCACCTTCGGCACCAGTCTTCAGGCCATCCGGCGGCAGGTCGCAGGGCCTGCCGCGCGGCTTTTGCGAAGGACTTCCGGAAGGGGGCGAGAAGGGCGGGAGGCGCCGTGGCCGCGCCCCGAGGCCGCGAGCGGGGAACGGGCGGCCGCAGGGATACGCGGCGAGGCAAGGGACCAGCCCCGGGTTCGCCAGGGCCGCTTGGAACGCAGCGCCGAGACCCGCGAGGCGCGAGGCTTCTAGCGTCTGTTCACGTCACGGGCAAAAGCGGGCGAGCGTGCTGCCTCCAGCCGGAGTGAATCTGGCTTTGCGTTCCGCTTGGCGGACGGATGGAAATAGGAAGAGCGGGACACGGGGTGAAAGGAGCCCCCGTGCGCCGTTCCCGTGCTATACTAACAAGGGAGCGAGCCATGTACCGCCTGTCCTACAAGGTGGCCGGCGAGCACCGCTTCCTGGTGCTCAACCGGGAGCGGTTCACGATCGGCCGGATGGACGAGAACGACCTCGTCCTCCAGGACCATACCGTCTCCCGCAACCACGCCGAACTGCTGCTCCGCCCGGAGGGGTGGTACATCCGCGACCTGGGCGCCCGCAACGGAGTCTCGGTGAACGGCCAGCTCGTCAAGGAGTCGGTCCTGGCGGAGGGCGATACGGTGACCCTCGGGCTCTTCGAGCTCAAGTTCGAGCAGGAGCTCAGCGAGAAGGTCCAGCTCAAGTCCGGCGGGCAGGTTCTTCCCATCCCGGAGGGGACGATCATCCGCTCCGTGGACGAGATCCGCAACCAGCTCCAGGCGGCGAGCATGGTCCAGCCGGCCGGGGCGGACCCCGAGCAGGTCGGCCGCCTCGCCCGGAATGGGCGCATCTTGGCCGTCCTCTCGAACATGTCCCGGACCCTCATCTCCGCCACCGACCTGAGCGAAGTGCTCGAGAAGATCATGGACGTGACCTTCCAGCACGTACAGGCCCAGCGCGGCGTCCTGCTCCTGGAGGACCCCGCGACGGGGGCCCTCGAGCCCCGCATCGTGAGGCAGGCGGGCGGTCCCTCGGAGACCATCCAGATCAGCCAGACCATCGCGCGCAAGTCCTTTGAGGAGGGGGTGGCCATCCTCTGCCAGGACGCCCAGCTCGACGACCGGTTCCAGGCGGGGATGTCCATCCGCATGCTGGGCATCCGGTCGGCGCTCTGCGTGCCGCTCAAGCTCGAGGACAAGGTCCTGGGGCTCATCTACGTGGATACCCCCCTGAAGGTGAAGGCCTACGGGGACTTCGACCTGGACCTGCTCTCGGCCCTCTCGGGCTTCGCCGCCGTCGCCATCCACCAGGCCGAGCTGCGGGCGCGCCTCCAGGAGGAGCGCGTGGCCAAGACCCGGCTCGAGCGCTACCATTCGCCCGCCGTGGTGGAGCGGATCCTCTCGTCGGCGGACACGGCCGGGGCGTTCAACCTCGAGGTTCGGGAGCTCGAGGCCTCCATCCTCTTCGCCGACATCGTGGGGTTTTCCACCCTCTCGGAGGACATGGCGCCCCGCGAGGTGGCGCTCATGCTCAACGCCTACTTCTCGCGCATGGCGGACGTCATCTTCCAGCACGACGGCACCCTCGACAAGTTCATCGGCGACGCCATCATGGCCATCTTCGGGGCCCCCATCCCCACCCGGGATCACGCGGCCCGGGCGGTCCGCTGCGCCCTGGAGATGCGGGAGGCTCTGAAGGAGTTCAACGCCGAGGGGACCTCCGGCTCCCCGCCGCTCAACTTCCGCATCGGCATCAACTCGGGCCGGGTCGTGGCGGGGGACATCGGGAGCGTGCGGCGCATGGAGTACTCGGTGCTCGGGAACACGGTCAACCTGGCCTCCCGGCTCCAGTCCATGGTGGCCTCCCCCGGCCAGATCGCCGTGGGCGAGGCCACCTACGAGGCCTGCCGGGACCTCTTCGAGTTCCAGCCCCTGAGCAAGGTCAAGGTCAAGGGGATCAGCCGGCCGGTCACGGCCTACGAGGTGAAGGGATGACGATTCGTACCCGCGCGGTCCTCCTGCTCGGTTCCGTCACGCTGATGCTCGCCTGCGGCGCCTCCAAGAAGCCCGCACCGGCGGCGGTCCCCGACGACACGGGCCGCAGGGCCCGGACGGAGCACGCGGCGACGGCGCCCCCCGGCTACCAGCCGGCGGCGGGCGACGAGACGATCAAGAACAGCGAGGTGGCCTACAACCTCGCCCTCGAGTACGCGGGCAAGGGGGAGCTTCAGGCGGCCCACCACTACATAGACCTGGCCATGGTCCTCCAGCCGGACTCCAAGTACTCCTTCACGAAGGGGCTCCTGCTCATCGGCGAAAAGAAGTTCAGCGAGGCGCTGGGCTGGCTCGAGCGCAGCCTCCAACAGGGGCCGGGAACGGCGGACAACCGGCTGGCGGTGCTGAACGCGCTGGGCGCCACCTACATGCAACTGGGGCAGGACGAGAAGGCGCTGGCGGAGTTCCGGGAGGTGGTCAACAGCCCGGGCATGATCAGCCGCTACGAGTCGTACTACAACATGGGGGTCATCTACTACCGCCAGCAGAAGTACCTCGACGCGCAGGCGGTGTTCGAAAAGGTAGTGGACGAGAACCCCGGCTACTACCGCGCCTACAACAAGCTGGGGCTCCTGGCGGGCCGAAAGGGCGACTGGGGCCAGGCGGCGCTGCTGTTCAAGCGGGCGATTGATCTGGTGCAGAACAACTACCCCGCCCTCCAGGCCGAGGGGGCCGAGATGTACCTCAACTACGGCGAGGCCCTGTTCAACGAGAAACTCTACCCCGAGAGCCGCCAGGCGCTCATGACCGTCCTGAGGGTTGCGCCGGAGAGCGAGGCGGGAGCCCGGGCCAAGGAGTTCCTGGCCAAGATCGGGACCCCTTGATGCTGGGCCGGCTCCGCGAGGGGCTCCGCCGCACCCGGGAGGCGCTCTCCTCGCAGGTGCAGGCGCTGTTCGAGAGCAGGGACCCCGCCGGCGAGGGAGCCCTCGAGGCGCTCGAGGAGGCCCTCGTCGCCGCCGACGTGGGGGTGGAGACGGTCCGGCTTCTGCTGGAGCGCCTTCCCCGGGAGGCCCGGGCGAGCGGGGCCTCCCTCCGCCAGGCGCTCGCGGCCCGGATGATGGCCCTCTGGCCGCCCCCACCGGGCGCCGAGGGGCCGCCGCCCAGGCCCTGGGTCGGGCTCTTCGTGGGGGTCAACGGCGTGGGGAAGACCACCACCCTCGGGAAGCT